>JAFLDG010000277.1 GCA_017302495.1 Burkholderiales bacterium | reverse complement strand
TTTTTTTATTTTGGCATCTTTCATGCTTATTGCTCCGCAAGACTTCATCGCCAGATCGAGTCGATCCGACCCAGTACAACACGGAGAACAACCATGAAGATCAAAACGCTCGCACTTGCCCGCCGACGTCGCCCCCCGCCTGCTCGCCGCCGCGCGCGAACTTTCCGACCGCCTCGGCGCGCTGCGCTTCGCCCCGCCGGTCGCGCACGTCTACGACCCGCTGGGCTACGCCTGGGCGCCGTACGAGGCCTATGTGCGGCGCTACGGCGCGACGCCCAAGCGCGCCGTGCTGCTCGGCATGAACCCGGGGCCCTTCGGCATGATGCAGACCGGCGTGCCCTTCGGCGAGGTGGCCGCGGTTCGCGACTGGATGGGGCTGCAGGCGCCGGTGCCGCGGCCCGTGCACGAGCACCCGAAACGGCCGATCGACGGCTTCGCCTGCACCCGATCAGAGGTCAGCGGGCGCCGGCTGTGGGGCTGGGCGGCGCAGCGCTTCGGCCCCGCGCCCGCGTTCTTCCGCGACTGGTTCGTGCTGAACTACTGCCCGCTGGTGTTCCTCGAAGCGTCGGGCCGCAACTTCACGCCCGACAAGCTGCCGGCCGCCGAACGCCGCGCGGTGGAGGCGGCCTGCGACGACCATCTCGCCGCCGCGCTGGCCGCGCTGCGGCCGCAGTGGGCGATCGGCGTCGGCGGCTTCGCCGAGCGCTGCCTGCGACGGCTGGTCGACGACGGCCGGCTCGATGCCGCCACCGCGGGCCGGCTGCAGGTGGCGCAGATCCTGCACCCGAGCCCGGCCAGCCCGGCCGCGAACCGCGGCTGGGCGCCGGCGGTGGAGCGCACGCTCGGCGGGCTCGGTTTGCTGCCTTCGGGCGCCTGATCGGCGGCTGCGGCCGGAAGCGGGCCGCGTCAGAACAGTTGCGCGCCCGGCTCCTGAAGCGGCGGCTCGTCGCGAAGCGCCCGCTCCAGCGACTCGCGCACCCGCTGGATCGATTCCGCCGGCCGCGGCCGGTGGTCGCTCTCGCGGCCGCAGCCGCGGTCGATCCAGTCCAGCGCCAGCCGCTCGTAGACCGGCTGCCAGCCGTCGTCGCCCGCGCGCAACTGCAGCTGCGGATTCGGGAAGTAGTGGCCGTTCTTCGTTCGCACCCACAGCCGCCGCGCCGGCTGGTAGCTGCTGCGCACCTCGGCCCGGGCCAGCACCTGGTTGACGTAGGTGCGCTTGCGCCGCGGCTCCGGCCACAGCCAGGCGGGCAGCTCCTGCAGCACGTCGTGCAGCTGGTCGGCGAAGAAGCCGGCAAGGTATTTGTACGGCTCGAGCCGGCGCGTCACGCACTGCGACCACTGCGCCTTCAACCCGGCCAGCATCAGCGTGAGCACCCAGTACTCGCCCTGGTGGCGCTCGAGCCGCACCAGGCGGCCATCGGTCTGCACGTCCAGCGCCGGCGGCGCGAGCAGGTCGAAGAGCGCAGGCAGGCCGCTGCCGGCGAATGCGGCCTCCTGCATCGCGCGGCCGACAGCGCAATCCCACGCGCTGTGGCCGAACTCGTCGCGGCGCGCGGGGTCGGCCCCCTTCGCCAGCAGCGCCTCCACCAGCGACGCGTTGCCGGCCATCGCCGCCAGCATCAGCGGCGTCGCGCCCACCGGCGTGGCGTGGTCGGGGCCGTGCAGGTCGGCTCCGCGCAGGATGTCCTTGACGTTCTTTGCCTGGTACGGCTGGAGGTGGCGCTGCTTCGCGGCCGCCACGGTGCGGCGCACCAGCTGCTGGCGCGCCTCCCAGGGCCCCTGCCAACCATAACGCGGCGGCAGCAGCGTGCCGGCGCCGGCGAACTCGCGCTCGTCCATCAGGCCGCGCGCCGCGGCGAAACCGGCTTCGGCCAGCGGCTCGATCCACGCGTGCTGGCCGTGCCACAGCGCATAGTCGAACAGCGCCTGCCGCGGCTTGCTGCTCGGGTTCTTCGGGTCCAGCGCCTTCGGTGCCAGCGCCTCGACCAGCGCCCGGCTCCACGGCGTCCAGGGCACGGGCTTGTGCTGCAGGAAGGTGTCGCGGATGGCCTGCGCCTGCTCGGCCTTGCCCTGCAGCTCGAGCCGGCGCGCCTCCTGCGCCCATTCGTCGACGCTGGACTTCGCCACCGGCTGCGCCGCCGCCTCGCCGGGCTGCAGGCCCAGCAGGCCGAGCAGCGGGTGGCCGGTGTCCTGCTCGACCAGCGTCAGCGTCTCCACCGCGCGCGTCAGCGCCACGTACAGCGCGTTGACGTGGAACTTGTACAGCTCGAGCGACTTGTCGGCCTTGTCGCGGGCGCGGCGGTAGTCGAGTTCGTCGCCCTGCAGGTCGGCCTCGCTCACGCCGTCGCACACCTCGGCGTAGGTCTGGCGCTGGCCCGACACCAGCCGGAACAACAGCACGTGCGGGTACTCCAGGCCCTTCGCTTCATGCACGCTGAAGACCAGCGGCGTGTGGAAGGCCGCCCGCGCGGCGGGCTTGTCCTCGTCGCGCAGCACGATCACCGCGTGCCGCGCCGATTGCCGCGTCGCCGCATCCAGCTGCGCCAGCGTCTTGTCCCGCGCGTCGAGCAGCCGCGCCTCGCCCGGCAGCGCCGAAGTGCTGCGCACGAGAAAGTTGCTCTCGCGGTCGACCGAGCCGAAGCGCGCCTGCTTGATCTTCAGCAGCCGGTTCGCCAGCTCCGTGACGGCGCGGGTGTTGCGGTAGTTCGCCTGCAGCAGCGTCAAGGGTTGGCGCTGCGCGGCGTCGCCGGCCAGCCCCTTCCAGAACAGGCTCTTCAGCGCGGCCCAGCTGAAGAAGTTGGGGTGCACGATCTGGTGGCTGTCGCCGCACAGGATGAACTGCCCCGGGTGCTTGAGCAGCGCCAGAACCAGCGCGAGCTGCACGGGAGTCAGGTCCTGCACCTCGTCGATGACGACGAAGTCGTACACCGGCGGCTGCTTCTCGGCGATGCCGACCCGCCAGGCGTGGGCGACGAGGTTGCCGTCGACCAGGCCCGCTTCGTCCAGCCACGCGCGGTAGCGCTGGAACAGGCCGTGCGCCAGCTCGCGCTGCGCCGCATTCAGCAGGCTCTGCCGCGTGCCCAGCGCCAGGTAGTCGGCCAGCGACAGCGGCCCCTGCGGCTGCGCGCCGATGACGCCGCGGAACTCCTCGAACAGCGCCTGCGCATCGAGCTCGCCGAGCAGCCGCAGGCTCTGGCGGTGGCGCTCGCACCAGGCCGCGAACGCGGGCAGTGTGACCTCGCGCCCCGGCGGCACGTGCAGCGTCTCGAGCAGCTCGCGAAAGCTGAGGAAGTCGACCTCCTGCTTCGGGTTCTCGAAGCCGTGCGCGCCGTGCAGCGCGCGTGCGCTCTGCGCGAGGTAGGCCGACAGCGTGACGTACAGCACCCGGCCCTCGGCTTCGCGCAGCCGCGCCAGCGTGACCGCCGTCTTGCCCGAGCCGGCGGAGCCGATCACCACCAGCGGCGCCGGGTGGCGGTAGGCCGCGTCCTGCGCGTCGTCGAAGACGATCGGCTTGTCGAGCAGCTCGAACTGCGTGCGGCCCGGACCCAGCCAGCGCAGCGGCGCGGCTTCGGCGGCCAGGGCCGGCGCCTTCGCCTCCGCCGGCGGCTCGCGCTCGATGCGCGCCTCGTCCACCGCCGCGCCGCGCAGGAAGCGCGAGCGCTCGTAGGCGTGGTTCTCGATCACCTCCAGCGCCAGGCAGACGGTCTCGGTGCCGCCTTCGGCGCGGTCGACGCGGGCGAACTGCAGCAGCAGCCGGTTCGCGTAGTCGAGCTTCGCGCGGTAGTAGCTGCCCGACGGCCCGGCGTGCAGCTTCTTCAGGTCGGCCGAGCGGAAATCGCCAGCCTCGATGGCGGCCTTGACCTTGTCGAACGCCGCCTTGACGCGGCGCAGGTTCAGGTCCTTGTACTGGAGCAGGCGCATGCGAGGGACGAGCCGGATTCAGCGGCCGTCGCCGAAGGCGCGCGCCGATGGCACGCGGCCGCGCAGGCCGGGAGGATGTCGCCGGCAAGTGGTCCGTCGGGTGACGCGAGTCATCGGGCCCAGTTCGCGACCTTCAATCCGGGCACGCGCTCGAACTCACGCGTGTTGTTGGTCACCAGCGTCACGCCCAGAGCCTGGGCGTGAGCGGCGATCAGACTGTCGTACGGACCGATCGGCGTGCCCCGGCTCGCGAGCCATGCCCGCACCTGGCCCGCGACCTCGCCGGCGGCGGCGTCGAAGTCGGCCACCTCGAGCGCCGACAGGAATCGGCGCAGCGCCTGGGCGTTGCGCGCCGAGCCGGTGCGAGCCACGCCGAAGTGCAGTTCGGAAGCGGTGATCGCCGACACTCCCAGCCCTGCAGCGTGGTGCTCGCGCAGGGCCGCCAGGACTTTCGGCGGGCGTTCGTTGATCGCAAAGATGCAGATGTCCGTATCGAGCATGTAGCGCATCGCGAGCCCCGCGTCGGCTCAACGCGCGACCCGGATCGGCGCCCGGCGCTGCGGCTGCGCCGGCTGCTCGCGCCGGACCACGGTGCCGGGCTCGAACGCCAGCAGTGCGTCGAGCAGCGTGTCCGGGCCCAGCGGCGGAACGGCACTGAGCACGACCTCGTTGCCGACGCGGCGCACGTGAACCTCCGTGCCCTCGAAGCGGAACTCCTTGGGCAGGCGAACGGCCTGGCTGCCGCCGTGGGTAAAGAGCTTGGCTGCGGGCATGCGAAGTCCGAGCGGTCAAGAAGAATTCAGTCTAGCATGCGTAGATACATCATATCTACTGGGTGCGCCCACAGCCGTCGGAAGGTGTGGCCGCCGAGCGAGGTCGCCGTTCGCCGTCGCCGTTCGCCGTTCGCCGTTCGCCGTTCGCCGTTCGAGCCGATCTTCGGTTCCCGGGACGAATCAGGGGGAAGGTACCTTGTACCGCCACATCAGCACGATGTCGTATTGAGGAGGTCGGCGCGAAAAGCGCTGGCGCGACAGTAGCTTGCGTGAGCAATCTCGGTATGTACCGATCCGAGCTACCCGCCTGGCTACCTGGATCGCATGGGCTCTCATGGAACGCTCGGCGACGTCATGCAACGCTGATCCGAACGAAGATCAAGGGGCGCTGCGGCTTGCCGTTCTGACGCTCGACGGTCGCTGTCACTTGCCCGTTCTTCATCCACCGGTAGAACATGCCCTTGAGGGCTCGATTGACGAACCCGATTCGTTGCCCTTCGTGAAGGACGACCAACGCGTCCGACTCGATGGGATTGCCAGGATCGAGCTGGATGCTCACGGGGTCGCCAACGCGCAGGTCCGACAGGGGCCCCTGCAAGACATGCCGTGTCCCGGCAACTTCCATGACGTACTCGCAGGGACGGGCATCCTCGGGGAACTCGGGGACCAGCGCGAAGCCGTCGCTTGGCAGACGCGCCCCGGTGTAGCCGAGCAGGGCCACATCAGACAGCCGAAACGGAGCAGATAGACCATGCTGTCGGCGCCGATTCAATTTTGAGCCACCGTGCCGACTCAATATTGAGCCAGGGGTGGAAGCCGACATCGAGATCGTCGGCTGTGGATAAGTGTAGGTCCTTGCCTGGTTCGTTGACCTCCTCG
>JAFLDG010000276.1 GCA_017302495.1 Burkholderiales bacterium | reverse complement strand
CGGTGCTGCCGCCGCGCGTGGCGCGCCGGCTCTCGTCGGGCACGCCCTTGGCACCGCACAGGGCGACGCGATCGGCTTCCATCATCGCGCCCAGCACGCGCTGCCCGGCATCGATGCACAGGCCCAGGAAGGCGTGGCGCACGTCGCGCAGCACGCCCTGCACGGGCAGCGAGATCTGAACCTGCGCGGCAGGTATCGCCCGCAGCGCGGGTGCTTCGTGTGAGACTTCATCCTGGTGGCTCCTTCGGTTGCTTGCGAGGCAACCCGCATGCTCGCGCATGCGGGTCGAAGGAGCCGCCACCTCAGCTCATACGTTCAGCAGGATCTGGGACATCGCCTTGACCCAAGCGCTCAGATAGTCGTCAAGGTCCATGTTCTGCGGCACGTCCTCCTTCGCGAAGACAACATAGACACCGTAGTCAGGTCCGGAGAACACGTGGATAGATTGCTTCTCCTCGTTCTTCTGTTCTTCATGGATCCAGCCGCTTGGAACCGATACCGACTTGCCCGTTATTTGATTGACCCACGTTGTTCCACTGTAGTAAGAACGATCAGAGGACTTGGACGCTTGTTGAATGGCAGCATTGACGACGAAGAGTACGACAACTACCACTATGGCCGATAGCGCGCGGGCCACGCCGAGCTTAGGAGCCTTTACGTTGAACTTACCCTCCCCGTGCATGACCGCCCTTCTTCAGCCGACCGTGCTGCCGGGCCATTGTGAAGAGAGAAACCAGCGGGAATCCGGTTCCTAGCCCAAACCAATAGACCCCGACTTGACGCTTTAGGTACTGGACAGCGGTTAGCTTTTGTGCGCCGACGGTCGTTACCGTAACGCCGAGAAGCGCCTTTCCGAGTGTAGTCCCGAACATCGCAACGATTCCGACCTCCACCAAGAGGATTAGCGGCAAGAGTAGCCAGCCGAACGCATACTCAGATCCCGGACGCTGAATCCACAGACTGAAAGCAGGGGAGTAGCGAGCAAGCGCAAACGCCGCTGCGAATGAGGTAGGAAGGGCAATAACCCAGAGATCGACGAGCCTGGCAAAGAAACGTCGCCAGGGCCCAGCAAGTGGAAGGGCGATGAGTTGCTCGCGCGTTGAGGGTCTTGGCAGGTCAGGCGGAACTGCTCGCACAACTTGCTGCAGATCGGGAACTCCTGAGATTGGAGTCCAGTCTGCTAAGCCTTCCTTCCAGACCAGTGTTCCGTGGGCGACTGTTCCCTCCAACAGCAGTTGCCGAAGTGCCAGCAGTGAGACCGGACCCTTGCGGGCATCACCAATCGAATACCACCATTCCTCTTGCATTTGTTCGTTCTCCCGCCGTGGATGATAAGTCCCAACTCCAAGGCCTAACGTTTGAGATGAGAGGCGTGAACCGGCTTGCCGGGGCACGTCCTCTCGATTGAAGGGTTGGGCGTCACTGGGGCACGACCGCTTTGTCGACAACCCATTTGAGCAACGCACTGTATTCAGAGTCAGGTGGATAGAGACCAGATTTCTTAGGACCGCTGAAATCTGGCGGCTCAATAACCGGTGCACCTTTGCCAAACTTGCGAAGGAAGGCTTCTTGACGAGACTTTCCGTGTGCGGCCAGATCGGACGCCAGCAAACCACTGAAGAAGATCAAGTCGTTCGTGTAGCTGTGGATCACTTCGACAATGTCAGCGTACTCACGGTGCGTGTGCCCTGATGGCATCTTTTCTCCGAAGTACTGAAATGCGAGAACTTCTGGCTCACGCGGGATGGTTTTGAAGTCTTCTATCAGCCGCGCGCGTTTCGCAATCGTTCCCGCTAGGCCGTTAGCCGTGTTCTCGATCTGCGCGACAAGCAGCAACGGCCTCCCGAAGGCGTTCACCTTGTCAAAGACCAAACCCTTGAGAGTCTCGGTTGCGAGTGCAGGTGCCATGTACTCCTGCATATCGAGCTGAAAGTGATAGGGCCCGTTGCTTTGCCCTTTCCCGCTGGCACGTTCTTCCCTGTACTTGATAAAGCCTGTGTGTGCTTCGGAGAAACGGTCAAACATTGGCTGCACAAGCTGCTTCTTGAGCAGCAAGGCAGTGTTGCAGATGGAAAAGGCGACCATCACCGCTGAATGAGTGTTGCGAATCTCTTTAAGCGATTCTTCCCGCAGCTTCGACTTCTCGATTACGCGCTGCGCGGCCAAGCCACCAGCAGCAGCACCGGCAAGTGCACCGATGAATGACAGAGCAAAGGCGGAGTTCAGGACCTTGCAGGCGTAGGTGAGAACAAGGGTGGCCAGTTCTTGCATTTCGGTGGAAGTCATGATTTCGTTGTATTTGGTGCGGACTGAAGCGCGGAGGTTCTTGGTGACGCCCAACCTGTTCTGAACATAAATTCTGCAGGCGTATCCGGATACGCCATCACGACGGCGCGCCCGCGGCCGGCGGCAACCCCCACCCCACCCGCTCCGGTATCACCACCGGCAACGAAACGAACCCATGCACGAAGTTCGACTTCGTGCGCACCGGCTCGCCCACCACCTCGATGCGCGGAAAGCGCTTCAGGATCTCCTGCCACAGCACGGTGAGCTGCAGTTCGGCCAGCCGGTTGCCGACGCAGCGGTGGATGCCGAAGCCGAAGCTCAGGTGCTGGCGCGGCCGCGCGCGGTCGATGACGAATTCGTCGGCGCGCTCGATCGCGCTGCCGTCCCGGTTGCCCGACAGGTACCACATCACCACCTTGTCGCCGGCACGGATCGTCTTGCTGCCGAGCGTCGCGTCGCGCAACGCGGTGCGGCGCATATGCGCCAGCGGCGTCTGCCAGCGGATGATCTCCGGCACCAGGCTCGCCACCAACGCGGGGTTCGCGCGCAGCTTGTCGTATTCGGCCGGGAAGCGGTTCAGCGCAAGCAGGCCGCCGCTGATCGAGTTGCGCGTGGTGTCGTTGCCGCCGACGATCAGCAGGATCAGGTTGCCGAGGAACTCGTCCGGCCCCATGTGGCGTGTGGCCGGCGCGTGCGCGAGCATCGAGATCAGGTCGGGCTTCGGCTCGGCGTTCACGCGCTGATTCCACAGCCGCGTGAAGTAGTCGCGGCACTGGCCGAGTTCGGCCAGCCGCTGCTCCCACGAGGTCACCGGGCCGTTGCCGTCGGGGTCGCCGGTGGCCATGTCGGACCACCTGGTCAGCAGCCGCCGGTCCTCGAACGGGAAGTCGAACAGCGTCGCGAGCATCTGGGTCGTGAGCTCGATGGACACGCGCGGCACCCAGTCGAATGGCTCGCCCACGGGCAGGCCGTCGAGGATCCGGCCCGCACGCTCGCGGATCGTGCCCTCCAGCCGCGCCAGGTTGGCCGGCGCGACGATCGGGCTCACCGTCTTGCGCTGCTCGTCGTGCTTCGGCGGGTCCATCGCGATGAAGCTCGGGAACACCTCCGGCGCGGGCCGCTCGGAGAGAGCGATGCCGCCGCGGTGCGCGTCCGACGAGTAGGTGGCGTGGTCGGTGTCCACGGCCATGATGTCCTGGTAGCGTGTGACCGACCAGTACGGGCCGTAGCGCTTGCTCACGACGTGGTGCACCGGGTCCTCGGCGCGCAGGCGCTCGAAGTAGAAGCCGACGGTGTCGTGCTCGAACATCCAGCCCTTGCTCGGGTCGATCTGCTCCAGCGGCACCTGCCAGGCGCGCTCGCGTTCGACGACGGGATCCTTGGCGGGCATCAGCTTCCTCCGGCCGGCGTGTCCGATGTCGGGAACCGGCAGCCTACCGCAGGCGCCGGCCGCGCCCGCCATGGGAAAATCCGCAGATGATTCGCCGCCGGCTCCCCCCCGTCTTCGCGTCCCTGGTGCTGCTGGCCGCCGCGTGGCCGGCGCTGGCGCAGCGCAACTTCACCCAGCAGGCACTGCGCGGCGAGTTGGTCGTCGGCCAGCCGCCCGAGGTCTCGCTCAACGGCAAGCCGGCGCGGCTGGCGCCGGGCGCGCGCATCCGCGACGAGAACAACATCGTGCAGCTGTCGGGCACGCTGTCGGGCCGCAAGCTGGTGGTGTTCTACACGCTCGAGCCCGGCGGCGAAGTGCTCGACGTCTGGATCCTCAACGCCGAGGAGCGGGCGCGCAAGCCCTGGCCCACCACGGTGAAGGAGGCGCAGACCTGGACCTTCAACCCGTTCACGCAGAGCTGGGCCAAGCCGTGAGCACGGACGCGAAGAAGGTCTACATCCGCAGCTACGGCTGCCAGATGAACGAGTACGACGCGGCCAAGATGGCCGACCTGCTGCACGCCGCCGGCGGTTACGAGGAGACGGCCGACCCCGAGCAGGCCGACCTGGTGCTGCTGAACACCTGCTCGATCCGCGAGAAGGCGGCGCACAAGGTGTTCAGCGATCTCGGCCGGCTGCGCGCGCTGAAGGACAAGGGCACGCTGATCGGCGTCGGCGGCTGCGTCGCCAGCCAGGAGGGCGCGGCGATCGTCGAGCGCGCGCCGTACGTCGACCTGGTGTTCGGCCCGCAGACGCTGCATCGGCTGCCGCAGATGATCGAGGCCCGGCGCGCGCTGGGCCAGCCGCAGGTCGACATCCGCTTCCCCGAGATCGAGAAGTTCGACCACCTGCCGCCGGCGCGCGTGGTCGGGCCGACCGCGTTCGTCTCGATCATGGAAGGCTGCTCGAAGTACTGCTCGTACTGCGTGGTGCCCTACACCCGCGGCGACGAGGTCAGCCGGCCGCTGGACGACGTGCTGGCCGAGGTCGCCGGTCTCGCGGCGCGCGGCGTGCGCGAGGTCACGCTGCTCGGCCAGAACGTCAACGCCTGGCGCGGCACGGCCGATGGCGACGACGGCGATGGCGATGCGGCCGACTTCGCGCTGCTGCTCGAATGCGCCGCGGCGCTGCCCGGCATCGAACGCATCCGCTACACCACCAGCCATCCGAACGAGTTCTCGCAGCGGCTGATCGACGTCTACGCCCGGCTGCCGAAGCTGGTGAACCACCTGCACCTGCCGGTGCAGCACGGCAGCGACCGCGTGCTCGCCGCGATGAAGCGCGGCTACACGGTGCTGCAGTACAAGAGCATCGTGCGCCGGCTGCGCGCGCTGCGGCCCGGGCTGTCGCTGTCGACCGACTTCATCGTCGGCTTCCCCGGCGAGACCGAGGCCGACCACGAGGCTTCGCTGCGGCTGATCGACGAGATCGGCTTCGATTCGAGCTTCAGCTTCGTCTTCAGCCCGCGCCCCGGCACGCCGGCGGCGAATCTGCCGGACGACACGCCGCAGGCCGTGAAGCTGCAGCGCCTGCAGCAGCTACAGGCGCGCATCGAGGCGAACGCGCAGCGGATCTCGGCTGCGCGCGTGGGCACCGTGCAGCGCGTGCTGGTCGAGGGCCCGGCGCGCCGGCCGGGTGCGGATGGCCCGGAGCTGATGGGCCGCACCGAGTGCAACCGGATCGTCAACTTCGCCGGACCGGCAGAGCTGGTGGGGCGCATGGTCGATCTGGCGATCAGCGAAGCGCTGCCGCATTCGCTGCGCGGCGAATTGCGCGAGCCGGCGCTGGCGGCGTAGGTCCGCCCGCCACGCCGCCGCGCGGCCGCGACGCAGGCAGCGCGGCGCCTGCAGGCGCCGCGTCTCCAGGCACGATCGGCCCGCGGGTGCGGGCCGCCCCAGTGCACCAGCGGCAT
>JAFLDG010000275.1 GCA_017302495.1 Burkholderiales bacterium | reverse complement strand
CGCACCGGCACCGGCTGCGGGCGGCGCGCCGCGGCATCGAGCGCCGCGTAGGACGCGTCGACCGCGCTGCCCGCGCTGTGCCAGGCGGCCGGCGCGTAGCGCGCCACGTTGTCGGCATTGAACAGGTAGGGCTTGGGGCTGCCGGTGCCGGCCACCCATTGCCAGCTCAGGTGGTTGCTGGCGAGGTCGCCGTCGAGCAGGTGCGCCACCATCCAGTCGGCGCCGGCGCGCCAGTGCACCTTGCGCAGGTGCACCACGTAACTCGCCAGCCACAGGCGGGCGTGGTTGTGCAGGTAGCCGTCGGCGTAGAGCGTGCGCACGGCCTGGTCGATCACGGGCACGCCGGTGCGCGCCTGACGGATGTCGGCCGGCAGCGCGGGCGTGTAGGCGCCCTCCGGCAAGGGCCCCTCGTGCAGCGAGTGCAGGATGCCGTCGCCCCGGTGCTGCCACACGTGGTGGAAGTACTCGCGCCAGCCCAGCTCGAAGACGAACTTGTGGCGGACGTCGAGGCGGTGTCGCGCGGCCACGCCGGCGAGCACCTCGGGCAGGCCGACGAAGCCGTGCGTGAGGTACGGGGACAGCCGCGTCACCGCCCCGTCGACGGCGTTGCGGCTGCGCGCGTAGTCGGCCGGGCGCACGGCGGCGATGCGTGCCCGGGCCGCGTCGAGCGTGGGCGGAAACATGGCCAGCGCCGTCATGCGGGCGCGCCGACCCGGCCTCGGCGGATGGCATCGGCGCGCCGCGCCACCGCCTCGCGCTCGGCGGCGCCCAGCCGCGCCGCGTTCTTCAGCTGCAGCGCGATGCGCGCGTTCCCGGCGAGCCGCTTCTCGTGGCGCAGCAGGAAGTCCCAGTACAGCGTGGTGTACGGGCAGGCCCCTTCGCCGGTGCGCTGCGCCGGGTCGTAGCGGCAGCCGGCGCAGCCGCCGCCCATGCGCTGGATGTACTTGCCGGTGGCGACATAGGGCTTGCTGGCCATCAGGCCGCCGTCGCCGTACTGGCTCATGCCGAGCGTGTTCGGCAGCTCCACCCATTCCACCGCGTCCACGTACACCGACAGGTACCACGCGTGCACCTGCTGCGGCCGTACGCCGAGCAGCAGCGCGAACAGCCCCGTGACCATCAGGCGCTGGATGTGGTGCGCGTAGCCGTGCGCCAGGGTCTGCGCGAGGGCGTCGCGCAGGCAGGCCATGTCGGTGTCGCCGGTCCAGTACCAGGCCGGCAGCGCCTCGGTCGCGTCGAGCGCATTGCGTTCGGCGTAGCCCGGCATCCGCGTCCAGTAGATGCCGCGCACGTACTCGCGCCAGCCGAGGATCTGGCGGATGAAGCCTTCGGCACTGGCCAGCGGCACCCGGCCGGCGTGGTACGCCGCCTCGGCGGCGTGCACCACCTCGCGCGCCGTCAGCAGCTTCAGGTTCAGCGCGGCCGACAGCTGCGAGTGGTACAGCCACGGCTCGCCGGGCCACATCGCGTCTTCGTAGCGGCCGAACAGGGGCAGCCGCTGGTCGATGAACCCGTGCAGCGCCTGCAATGCCTGCGCGCGCGTCACCGGCCAGGCAAAGCTGCCGAGGGCGCCCGGGTGGTGCGCGAAGCGGCGCTCGACCAGCGCGAGGACTTCCCGCGTGGTGGCGTCGGGCGCGAACGTGGCGCGCGGCGGCAGCGCCCCCGGGCCCCGAGGGCCGAAGGCCTCGCGGTTGTCGGCGTCGAAGTTCCAGCGGCCGCCGATCGGCTGGCCGCCTTCCATCAGCACCCCGTGGCGCTGCCGGAGTTCGCGGTAGAAGTACTCCAGCCGCAGCGTCTTGCGCCCCCCGGCGTGGGCCGCGAACTCGCGCACCGTGCCGAAGAAGTGGCGGTCTTCGCGGATCTCCAGCACCAGCCCGGCCTGCGCCACCACCGCCTTCAGCGCCTGCCAGACGCGCCAGTCGCCCGGCGCCGTCATCACCACCCGCTGCGGGGCCAGCGTCGCCAGCGCCGCCTGCAAGGCCGCCGCGAGCGAGCCGCGATGGCCGGCGTCGTCCAGCCGCGTGTAGTGCAGCGGCCGGCCGGCGGCCCGCAATTCCTGCGCGAAGTGGCGCATCGCGGCCAGGAACAGCGCGATGCGCTGCTTGCTCGACCAGACGTGGGTGGACTCGTCCTCGGCTTCGGCCATCCACACCGCGTCCTGCGCGGCGTCGAAGCCGTCGAAGGCGGCCGCCTCCAGGTCGAGCTGGTCGCCGAGGACGACGACGAGGGTGCGCAGGCGGGTCACGGGCACGCCCCGCGTGCCGTGCGCAGCGGGCCGCGCGCTTCGGGGCATCCCGCCGCGCTCATCCGCCGCCCGTCGCGCGGCGCGCCTTGCGGCAGGCGTCCGAGCAGAACTTCACCTCGTCCCAGGTGCGCGCCCAGCGCCTGCGCCAACGCATCGGGCGGCCGCAGGCCCGGCAGGGCTTGCTGGGCAGCGGCCGCCGGTGGCCCTCGAACCCGGGTGGCGAAGCGCCGTTCATCGCGCGGCCCGCGCGAAGGTGGCCAGGTAGTTGACCCGCGTGTCACGGCACCACGAGGCCCGGTGCCACAGCGGCAGGTAGCGCATGCCCCGAAGATCGATCGGCCGCAGGCCCGCGCGTGCGGCGGCCGCGGCCAGTTCGGCCGGCCGCACGAAGCGGCGCCACTGGTGCGTGCCGCGGGGCAGCACGCGCAGCAGGTACTCGGCACCCACGATCGCGAACACGAAGCTCTGCCAGGTGCGATCGATCGTCGAGGCCAGCAGCAGCCCGCCCGGCGCCACGTGGCGTGCGGCCGTGCCGACGAAGGCGGCCACGTCCTCGACGTGCTCGACCACTTCGAGCGCCAGCACCAGGTCGAAGGACTCGTCCGGCCGCAGCACCTGCGCCGGCTCGCCGAGCCGGTAGTCCACCGCCACGCCGTGCAATGCGGCATGCCGACGCGCCGCGGCCACGTTGCCGGGCGATGCGTCGATGCCGACGACCCGTGCCCCGAGCGCTGCCAGCGGTTCGGCAAGCAGCCCGCCGCCGCAACCGAGGTCGAGGATGCGCAACCCCTCCGGTGACCCGCCGCGACCCTGGAAGTGCGAGGCGATGCGCTCCAGCACGTGGGCCCGCCGCAGGGTGTTGACGACGTGCAGCGGCCGCATCGGCCCGCGGGCGTTCCACCAGGTCGTGCTGAGCCGGTCGAAGCGCTCGATCTCGGAGGGGATGGTCGTCATTGGCAAACGGTGCCGAGGCCTCGGCATGCGACCGGAAACGCGACCGGCGCCGGCGGTGATCCGGTGGCTGCGCACATGGCTCAGGCCTTCTTCGCCCAGGCGCTGCACCAGCCCTTGCCGGCTACCTGCTTGGTGCCGAACAGGGGGCAGCCGCCCCAGGGGTCGGTGGCCTTGCCCTGATAGAGCGCGCAGTTCGCGCACGCCTGACCCGCGGCGTACTTGGGGAACTTCTTGGTGTCGACCTTGGCGGCGTCGGCCACGTAGCCCAGGGCCACCGCCTGCGGGTCCTTCTCGTCGAGCCTGGCGGCCTGCGCCCGGACGGTGGGCGCGAAGGCGGCGCTGCCGGCCGCCACGGTCATCAGGAAGGTGCGTCGTGTGTTGTTCATCGGAAGTTTCATGGCTGCGCAAGCGGAAGCGAAGCCACGCGACCCTGGGCTTGCGATCCAGGCCCGTGGCGGATGACGAGCTCGGCCAGCGCCCGTGCGGAGCACCAGGCCCCTTCGACGCCCGCGCCGCCGAGCGCGTCGCCGCAGACGCCCAGACCCGAGGCGCTGTCCCACCAGCAGCGCCCCGGCGTGACCGCGGCCACGGGCGCCGCGGGGTGGGTGGCCCGAGGTACCGACGCATGGCGCCAGCGATGAACGGCCGCGTGCTGCCACGCCAAGGGGCGGCCGAGCCAGACGGCCAGCGCCGACTGCAGTGCCGCTCGAACCTCGGCTGCGGGGGCCTCGAGATGGGTACGGCTCCAGTCGGCCGTGGCGTGCACGACCCAGTGCGCCTGCCCCTCCACCCGCTCCCGCCCGGGCTTGGCGTCGTTGCGCACGATCCGGGCCAGCGGGCCGGAAGTCGGCCAGGCGAGATCCCAGGCCGGCGCGGGCTGCGCGTCCTCGGTGACGCCCATCAAGGCCCAGCCGGGCAGCATCGGCAAGGCCTCGGCGCGCTGCGCCCACTCGGGCCGATGCGGTCGCAGCAGGGCTGCGGCCTGCGGCAGCGGCAGGGCCAGGAGCACCGCGTCGAAGCCTTCGCCCAGCGTCGAGCCCGCGCTCTCGAGGCGCCAGCCGCCGGGGCCCTGTCGCAGCGCGTCCACCACGCAGCCGCAGTGGAGCGGCAGCCCCGACAGCAACGCACGGCACCAGGCCGGCATGTCGGGCGTCGGGAGCCACAGCGCGGGCTCGTCGAGCGGGGCGTAACTGCCCGGCGCGATGCGCGGCTGCCACCGCGCCAGCAGGCCGTCGCGCGCTGCCTGCTCGACGTAGCGAACGAACTCGGGCACATGGGCGCTGAACCCCGGGGCGCCGTGGTCGAAACACGCGCGCCGAGCGGCACCGTCGGCGGCGGTCCACGCCGCGCGCCGGGTCGCCAGGCGCCCGCCGACGCCGCGCGACTTCTCGAACAGCCGCACCTGCAGGCCCGCATCGGCCAGGAAACGGGCGCAGGTCGCCCCGGCCATGCCGGCGCCGACCACCGCCACGCGCAGGCCGGACCCGTTCATTGCGCCGTGCCCCCACGCCGCCAGACCGGCCGCACGGCCAGGAACGCGCGGTAGCCGGCCTGCAGCCACCACAGGCCGGCACCGGACCCGAGCCGGCGGCCCAGCCAGGCCCAGCGCGGCAGCGCCTGCCACAGCCCGGCGAAGGCCGCGGCCCCGTCGACCAGGCTGCCGTCGGGCCGGCGCAGATGCAGGCGCGCCAGGGCCGCGTTGCGGCTCAGGCCGGGGCCCAGTTCTGCCGCTTCGCAGCGAGCGGCGTCGACCCAGTTCACGCCCTCGGCTCCCGCCTGCCTGCGGACCATCGCCACCTCGCGCGCGCAGACCGGGCAGGCGCCGTCGAAGTAGAGCGTGGGTCTCGGATCGCGCTGGACTGCCATCGATTGATGATACGGCAACAAGCTCATAAGCGACTCAGAGAGGCAAATGGCAGCCTCTATGTGTGGTATAAATCGACTCATAACAAACTCAACTCAGTCGTGAAGCCCAACGGGTTACCCGCGCGGTCAGCGCTTCCGCCCGCGCCCGGCCCCACGTTCCGCAGCGGGGCCGTGGCGCGCATGGCGCACATGCCCGTGGCCACGCTGCGCATCTGGGAGCAGCGCTACCGGGCGGTGCACCCGGTCACGGCGCCCTCGGGGCACCGGCTGTATTCGCCGGCCGACGTTCAGCGCGTGCTGTTGCTGCGCCAGTTGACCGAACAAGGCCATGCGATCGGCTCGATCGCGGCACTGGACTCGGCCCAGTTGCAGCAGGTCTCGGAGCAAGCGGCCTTGGCGTCCGATGCGAAGATGCCGGGCGCCGGTCACGGACCGACCCGGGCCGGGGCCGCGCTGCGGCTGGTCGTGGTGGGGCCGGCCCTGGCGGCGCGGCTGCAGCGTCCGGAAGGCCGCGTCGTCTGCCTCGCCGGTGATGGCAGCATCATGATGAACCTGCAGGAACTCCAGACGATTGCCCAGCATC
>JAFLDG010000274.1 GCA_017302495.1 Burkholderiales bacterium | reverse complement strand
CGTGCACGAGCCGGTCGGCGCCGGCCGCGCGCAGCGCGGCGAGCGCGGCGCCGGCATCGATGTCGCCCCAGCCCCCGGGCGGCGGCTCGGCGCCGCGGCTCGCTTCGCTCGCATGGCGGACCTTCGCCGCGAGCGCGATGCGCTCGGCGAGTGGACGGGAGAGGAAGTCGGCCTGCGTACCCGGATCGCGCGCCCAGCGCCTGAACCGCTGGTAGGCCAGGTCGTCCAGGCACAGCGCGTCGCCGTGCGTCAGCAGCACGCGCCGGCCGAGGCCGACCAGCAGCGTCGGGTCGGCGAGCGGCTGCAGCCCGAGCGACGCGAGCAGCGCCGGCCGGATCAGGAAGTCGCGGTTGCCGACCATCAGGCCGACGCAGCACCGTCGCGCCGCCGCAGCCAGCAGGTCGAGACACTGCCGCTCGAAGGGCAGTTGCGCCGCATCGTCGCCGGGCCAGAACTCGAACAGGTCGCCGAGGATCAGCACCGCATCGGCGCGGGTGCGCTGCAGGTAGCCCGCCAGCGCCTCGACCGTGCGCGGCAGCCCGGCCGCCAGGTGCAGATCGGAGATGAAGTCGACCGCGCCCCAGCCGGCCGGCAGCCGAAACTCAGTGGCCGGCGGCAGGGGTGCGTCGTCCGCCATCTACTCGACGACGATCGCGCGCTCGATGCGCACCGGCTCGAGCGGCACGTCGCCGTGCGGCCCGTGCTGGCCGGTGGCCACCTGCTCGATCCGGTCGACCACGTCGGTGCCGCCGACCACGCGGCCGAACACCGCATAACCCCAGCCCTGCGGGCTTTCGGACTTGAAGTCGAGAAAGCCGTTGTCGACGGTGTTGATGAAGAACTGCGCGGTCGCGCTGTGCGGCGCCGAGGTGCGCGCCATCGCCAGGCTGTAGCGCAGGTTGCGCAGGCCGTTGCCGGCCTCGTTGCGGATCGCCTCGCCGACGGGCTTCTGCCGCATCTGCGCGTCGAAGCCGCCGCCCTGGATCATGAAGCCCTTGATCACGCGGTGGAAGATCGTGCCGTCGTAGTGGCCGCGCCTGACGTAGTCGGCGAAGTTCGCCGCGCTGAGCGGCGCGCGTTCGTCGTCCAGCTCGATGCGCAGGTTGCCCGCGCTGGTCTGCATTTCAACGATGGTCGTCACTTCAGTTCTCCAGGCTGGCCTTGCGGATCACCACCGGGGTCACGGGCACGTTCTGCAGCGGCCCCTTCGTCGTCGTCGGCACGGCCACGATCGCGTCGACCACGTCCATGCCGGTGACCACCCTGCCGAAGACCGCGTAGCCGTTGCCGTCCGCCGCGGCCGCGGCGTTCAGGAAGTCGTTGTCCTTGACATTGACGAAGAACTGCGCGCTGGCCGAATCGGGCACGCTGGTACGCGCCATCGCGACCGTGCCGCGCGCGTTGACCAGGCCGTTGCGGCTTTCCAGCGGGATCGGCGGCCGCTTCGGCTTCTCCTGCAGGTCGGGCGTCATGCCGCCGCCCTGGATCATGAAGCCCGGGATCACGCGGTGGAAGACGGTGCCGTCGTAGTGGCCGGCCTTCACGTAGGCGACGAAGTTCGCGACCGTCTTCGGCGCCTTCGCGGCGTCGAGCTCGAGCACGATCGTGCCTTGCGTGGTCTCGAGCCGGACCTTCTGCGCGAAGGCGGCGCCGGCAGCGGCGCAGGCCAGGGCGAGCACGGCGACCGCACGAAGCGGGCGAAGGACATGAACGGGCATCGAGTCTCCAGCAGGAAGCGCGCGGGGCGCGAAGTCTAGCCCGGCCGACCGGCGTCCGGCGGCGCGGCGATCTCGCGCGCCAGGCGCAGCTTGCGCTGCAGCGCGGCGGTGTCGCCGCGGGCACCGGAGGCCGCGGCGCTCCACGCCTCGATCGCCAGCGCCAGGTGAACGTCGCCGAGGTTCTCGCGCGCGGCGCGATGCGACGGGTCGTTGCGCAAGGCCGTCTGCAGCGCGGCCAGCGCCGGCTGCAGCCGGCCGTCGGCGGCATAGAGCACGGCGAGGTTGTTGTACGGATCGGGCAGCTCGGGGAAGTCGTCGGTGAGGGCGACGAAGACCTGCTCGGCCTCGGCCTTGCGCTGCTGCTCGACGAGGATCACGCCCTTCAGGAAGCGCATGCGCGCGTCGCGCGGCTGCGCCGCGATCGTGCGCTCGGCCAGATCGAGCGCCTGCTGCGCCTGCCCGGCACGCATCAGGCGCTGCGCGTCTTCGACCGCGTCGGCCCGCACGCCGCCGACGCCGAGCAGCAGCAGGGCGGGCAGCAAGGCGGCAAGCGTGGGGCGCATTCGCAGCGAGGTCGGGCCGCAGCGCGCAGGGCCGGGCGGGGCGGAGGGGACCGCTATACTGAAAATGATTCTAGTCGCGCGCCGCGTGCGCGCGCCGCCCGCGGCGGCTGCTTGCGCCCGCCGCCTGCCGAACCCCATGACCCTGCACGTCCACAACACGCTGACGCGGCGGCTGGAGCCGTTGCTGCCGATCGAGCCTGGCCACGTCCGCATGTACGTCTGCGGCATCACGGTGTACGACCTGTGCCACCTCGGTCACGCGCGGATGATGCTGGCCTTCGACCTGGTCTACCGCTGGCTGCAGGCGCTGGGCTACCGCGTCACCTACGTGCGCAACATCACCGACATCGAGGACAAGATCATCCGCCGGGCGCTGGAGCGGGGCATCACGATCCGCGAGTTGACCGATTCGATGATCGCGGCGATGCACGCGGATCTCGCCGCGCTCGGCATCGCGCGGCCGACGCACGAGCCGCGCGCGACCGACTACGTGCCGCAGATGGTCGACCTGATCGGCCGGCTCGAACAGCGCGAGCTGGCCTACCGCGCCGACAACGGCGACGTCAACTTCGCGGTGCGCCGCTTCGTCGGCTACGGCAAGCTGTCGGGCAAGTCGCTCGACGAGCTGCGCGCCGGCGAGCGCGTCGCGGTCGCCGACGCGAAGCACGATCCGCTCGACTTCGTGCTGTGGAAGGCCGCCAAGGCCGACGAACCGGACGACGCGAAGTGGCCGAGTCCCTACGGCCCCGGCCGGCCCGGCTGGCACATCGAATGCTCGGCGATGAGCTGCGCGCTGCTCGGCGAGCCCTTCGACATCCACGGCGGCGGCATGGACCTGATGTTCCCGCACCACGAGAACGAGATCGCGCAGAGCGAGGGCGCCAGCGGCCGGCCCTTCGTCAACGTCTGGCTGCACAACGGCTTCCTCAACGTCGACGACGAGAAGATGTCGAAGTCGGTCGGCAACTTCTTCACCATCCGCGAGGTGCTGCAGCGCGTCGACGGCGAGACGGTGCGCCTGTTCATGCTGCGCACCCATTACCGCAGCCCGTTCAACTTCAGCGACACCCTGCTCGACGAGGCGCGCCAGGCGTTGAAGCGGCTGTACACCGCGCTCGACGGCCTCGACGCGGCCGACGCGCCGATCGACTGGGGCCGCGGGCCGGCGTCGCGCTTCCGCGTCGCGATGAACGACGACTTCAACACGCCGGCGGCGCTGGCGGTGCTGTTCGAGCTCGCCGGCGAATGCAACCGCACGCGCGATCCGGCCGCCGCCGGGCTGCTCAAGGGGCTCGGCGGCGTGCTCGGCCTGCTGCAGCAAAGCCCGCGCGCCTGGCTGCAGGGCGGAAGCACGCTCGACGAGGCCGAGATCGAGCGCCTGATCGCCGCGCGTGCCGCGGCGAAACAGGCGCGCGACTTCGCGACCGCGGACCGGATCCGTGCCGACCTCGCCGCGCAAGGCGTCGTGCTGCAGGACGGCGGCGGCGGCACGACCTGGGTGCGGGCATGAAGCCGACGGCACCGCGTGCCGATACCCCGCGCGCGGGGCGGACGCGGCATCGCGCGCCGGGCACTCTACGCCGGCCCGCGGGGGTCTGAACGATGCCGCGCAGCACGGCTGCCGGGGTCACGCCGGAGTACTGGGACGAAGCCTGCCGCCACCTCGCGCGGCGCGACCGCGTGATGCGCCGGCTGATCCCGCAGTTCGGCAACGCCCGGCTCGCGAGCCGCGGCGACGCGTTCACGACGCTGGCGCGCTCGATCGTCGGCCAGCAGATCTCGGTGAAGGCGGCGCAGTCGGTGTGGGACCGGCTCGTCGCCCAACTGCAGGCGTCGTCGACCCGCCTCACGCCGGCGCTGGTGCAGGCACAGAGCCTCGACGCGCTGCGCGGCGCCGGGCTGTCGCAGCGCAAGGCGGAGTACCTGCAGGATCTGGCGCGCCACTTCGACAACGGCGCGGTGCACGTGCGGCGCTGGCAGCAGATGGCCGACGAGGAGATCATCGACGAACTGGTGGCGATCCGCGGCATCGGCCGCTGGACCGCGGAGATGTTCCTGATCTTCCACCTGATGCGGCCGGACGTGCTGCCGCTGGACGACCTCGGCCTGCTCAAGGGCCTGAGCGAGGGCTACTTCAGCGGCGAGCCGGTGACCCGGGCCGACGCGCGCGAACTGGCCGAGGCCTGGGCGCCGTACCGCTCGGTCGGCACCTGGTACATCTGGCGGAGCCTCGATCCGCTGCCGGTAGACTATTGAGCATGTCCAAGCGGCACTTCCTCGATTTCGAGCAGCCGATCGCCGAACTCGACTCCAAGATCGAGGAGCTGCGCTACGTGCAGAACGAGTCGGCGGTCGACATCTCGGAGGAGATCGACCGGCTCAGCCACAAGAGCCTGCAGCTGACGAAGGAGATCTACTCGAGCCTGTCGCCGTGGCAGGTGACGCAGATCGCGCGCCACCCGCAGCGGCCGTACACGCTGGACTACGTCGCCGAGATCTTCACCGACTTCCACGAGCTGCACGGCGACCGCGCCTTCGCCGACGACCTGTCGATCGTCGGCGGGCTCGCGCGCTTCAACGGCCAGGCCTGCATGGTGGTCGGCCACCAGAAGGGGCGCGACACGAAGGAGCGCGCCGCGCGCAACTTCGGCATGCCGCGGCCCGAAGGCTACCGCAAGGCCCTGCGGCTGATGAAGACGGCGGAGCGGTTCGGCCTGCCGGTGTTCACCTTCGTCGACACGCCCGGCGCGTACCCGGGCATCGGCGCCGAGGAACGCGGCCAGTCCGAGGCGATCGGCCGCAACATCTTCGAGATGGCGCAGCTCGAGGTGCCGATCGTCACCACGATCATCGGCGAGGGCGGCTCCGGCGGTGCGCTCGCGATCAGCGTCGCCGACCAGGTGCTGATGCTGCAGTACTCGGTCTACTCGGTGATCTCGCCCGAGGGTTGCGCGTCGATCCTGTGGAAGACCGCCGAGCGCGCGAGCGACGCGGCCGAGGCGCTCGGCATCACCGCGCACCGGCTGAAGGCGCTCGGCGTGATCGACAAGATCGTCAGCGAGCCGGTCGGCGGTGCGCACCGCGACCCGAGGCAGATGGCGGTGTCGCTGAAGCGCGCGCTGAACGATGCGCTGCGCCAGGTGGCCGACCTGAAACCGGCCGCGCTGCTGGCCCGCCGCCACGAACGGCTGCAGTCCTACGGCCGCTTCAACGACACCAAGGGCGGCTGAGGCGACACCGGGCCGCGCCCCCGATCCGCGGCACCGGGTCGCAGTGGCGGTGAGCGGGGGGCGCGACTCGCTGGCGCTGTGGCATGCGGCCGCGCGCACGGCGCGGGAACTCGGCGGCATCGACGTGGTCGGGCTGCACGTGCACCATGGCCTGCAGCCGCAGGCCGACGCGTGGCCGAGGCAGTTGCAGCAGCGGG
>JAFLDG010000273.1 GCA_017302495.1 Burkholderiales bacterium | reverse complement strand
GACGGGCCCGCCGGGCCGCGCCGGGGGTGCCGGCCGGCAGGACCGGATCGAGCGGCCGCGGCCGCGCGGGCGGCGGGCCGTGTTCGCCGCCGGCGCGGTGCTGGCCCTGGCCGGCTGCGGCGACGCGGCCTACTACGGCCAGGCGATCGGCGGCCACCTGGAGGTGATGGGCCGCGCCCGCCCGGTCGAGGCCTGGCTGGCCGACCCGGCGGCAAGCGCGCCGCTGAAGCAGCGGCTGCACGGCGCGCAGCGGTTGCGCGAGTTCTCGGTGCAGGATCTGAAGCTGCCGGACAACCCCAGCTACCGCCGCTACGCCGACCTGCAGCGCCCGGCCGCGGTGTGGAACGTCGTCGCGGCGCCGGAGTTGTCGCTCGAGCTGAAGACCTGGTGCTTCCCGGTGCTCGGCTGCGTCAGCTACCGCGGCTACTTCGACAAGGCGGCAGCCGAGGCGCTGGCCGCGCAGCTGCGCGTCGAGGGCTGGGAGGCCAGCGTCTACCCGGTGCCGGCCTATTCGACGCTCGGCTGGAGCAACTGGATGGGCGGGGACCCGCTGCTCAACACCTTCGTCGGCGGCACCGAGGCCGAACTGGCGCGGCTGATGTTCCACGAGCTGGCGCACCAGCAGCTCTACGTCGCCGACGATTCGCTGTTCAACGAATCGTTCGCGACCGCGGTCGAGCGCATCGGCGTCGAGCGCTGGCTGCAGGCGCAGGGCAGCGCCGCCCAGCGCGAGCAGTTCCGGCTGGCGCAGCAGCGCCGGCAGGATTTTCGCGATCTGACGCAACGCACGCGGCGCGCGCTGCAGGCGCTGTATGCGAGCGACGCGAGCGCCGAGGCCAAGCGCCAGGGCAAGGCGGCGTTGCTGGCGCAGATGCGCGACGACGCGGCGCAGCTGAAGGCGACGCGCTGGGGCGGCTTCGCCGGCTACGACGCCTGGTTCGCGCAGGCGAACAACGCGAGCCTGGGCGTGCTCGGCACCTACAACGACCTGGCCGACGCGTTCGAGCGGCTGTACCGGCAGCAGGGCGGCGACTTCGAGCGCTTCTACGCCGAGGCCGCGCGCATCGGCGAGTTGCCGACAGCGCAGCGCCACGCCACACTACGCGCCATCGAGTGAGCGCAAACCACGGAGCGAGCAATTGGCGTCGATCTGCATCCACCGTGAACACCAGCTCGGCCTGGAGCGGGCGCGCAAGGTCGCGGCCGAATGGGCCGAGCATGTCGAGCAGCAGTTCGGCATGCGTTGCGCGTGGATCGAGGGCGAGTACAGCGATACGGTCGAATTCACGCGCAGCGGCGTCGACGGCCGGCTGATCGTCGCCGCCGATCATTTCGACCTCGACGCCAAGCTCGGCTTCCTGCTCGGTGCCTTCAGCCGGACGATCGAAACCGAGATCCAGCGCAACCTCGACGACTTGCTGGCCAAGGCGCCGAAGGCGCGGGCGCCGGCGAAGAAGGCGGCCGCAGCCAAGGCCGCCGCGGCCGGGAAGCGAAAGTCGGCCTGACACGGCGGCGCGCGGCCGCCGCGGGTGCCCGCCGGCAGGCGGCTACTTCAGCGACTCGATCAGGTCGACGTACTCCTGCATCGCAGCGTCGGCGCCCTTGCCCTTCAGGCCGGCCCAGGCGTCGTACTTGGCGCGACCGACCAGATCGGTGAAGCCGGGCCGCTTGCCGTCGACATCGCCACTGGTGGCCTGCTTGTAGAGCGCGTAGATCTTCAGCAGCGTGGCGTTGTCGGGCTTTTCCGGCAGCTTCTTGCTGTCGGCGACGGCCTTTTCGAACTGCTTCTCGAGCTTGCTTGCCATGGCGGGGTCTCCTCGTGGGTCAGAATGATCGTTGCCGGCGGATGTTACCGAGGCGCCGGCCGGGCCGCCAAGGCGGCGCGAACCCGAAGGTTCGCGCGAAGGAAGGGGTTGGCCTGGCGGCGGGCGGCAGGCGGCCGGTCCGAAGGGGCCTGCGCGCCCGGGGGTGCAGGACCGAAGGGGGAGAGATGAGCGACCATGCCGAGCGCATGTCCCGGGTCGACAACGCCTGGCTGCGCATGGACAGCCCGACCAACCTGATGCTGATCGTCGGCGTCTGGCTGCTCGAGCCGGCGATCGACCACGCGACGCTGTGCCGTCGCGTCGAGGAGCGGCTGCTCGAATACCCGCGCTTCCGGCAGAAGGTGGTGGCCGACGCCCTCGGCTCGCGCTGGGTCGAGGACGAGGACTTCGACATCGAGGCGCACGTGGTCGCCGAGGCGCTGCCGCAGCGGCACGGGCTCAGCGCGCGCGCCGCGCTGCAGCAGCGCTGCGGCGAACTGGCGATGACGCCGCTCGATCCGGCGCGGCCGCTGTGGCAGTACCACCTGATCGAGGACTACGACGGCGGCAGCGCGATCATCATGCGCATCCACCACTGCATCGGCGACGGCATCGCGCTGACCTCGGTCGTGCTGTCGGTGACCGACGGCGGGCAGCTGCCGGCGCCGCTCGCGCATGCCGACGAGGAGCCCGACGGCGACTGGCTCGCGCGCGCGCTGGTGCAGCCGCTGACCGACCTGGCGGTGCGCGCGATCGACCTGTCCGGCGAAGGCGTCGCGCTGTCGATGGACCTGGCGGCACACCCGCAGTCCGGCGGGCGCCAGCTGGCGCGCATCGGCGCCCAGGTGGCTACCGACCTCGGCGCGCTCGCGCTGATGGCCGACGATTCGCCCACCGTGCTGAAGGGCAAGCCGGTCGGCCGCAAGCGCGTGGCCTGGGCCGAGCCGGTGCCGCTCGACCAGGTCAAGGCCGTCGGCAAGGCGCTCGGTGCGACCGTCAACGACGTGCTGCTGGCCTGCGTCGCCGGCGCGATCGGCGAGCACCTGCGCGCGCGCCGCGACGACCCGGCGGGCAAGTCGATCCGGGCGATGGTGCCGGTGAACCTGCGCCCGCTGGAGCAGGCCTACCGATTGGGCAACCGCTTCGGGCTGGCGCCGCTGCTGCTGCCGATCGGCATCGACAATCCGGTCGAGCGGGTGGCGCAGGTGCGCGCGCGCATGGCCGAGTTGAAGGGCAGCTATCAGCCGCTGCTGGCGTTCGGCGTGCTCGCGGTGGCCGGCACGCTGAACACGGCGGCGCAGGAGGCGCTGCTCGGCCTGTTCGCGAAGAAGGCGACCGCGGTGATGACGAACGTACCGGGCCCGGCGCAGCCGCTGAGCTTCTGCGGCTCGACGCTGCGCCAGTCGATCTTCTGGGTGCCGCAGACCGGCGACGTGGCGGTGGGGGTAAGCATCTTCTCGTACGCCGGCGGCGTGCAGTTCGCGCTGATCGCCGACGAGGCGCTGTGCGACGATCCGCAGGACCTGGTCGACCGCTTCGCGCCGCAGCTCGAGACGCTGACCTGGCTGACGCTGATGCTGCCCTGGGGCGAGGCGGCCTGATCCCTGTCGTGCCCGAAGCGTCCGCTCGCGGCCCTTGGCGGCTGTTCGGAAGGTCTGCCCTGCTCGTTGCGTTCTTGTTGCGACCGAGGGGCAAAGCCGACGAGGGGGTGGCCGACTCCGTTCAGCCAAATTCTCATTCACTCCGTCGGCCACCCCCTCATCGGCTTTGCCGGCACCGGCTGCACGCGCCGGCAGCAACGACAAGACGCTTCGCCCGTACGGACGGGGGCGGCGTAGGCGTACCACAGGTCGGGCCGACGACGGGGTGGCCGACGGAGCGAATAAGAATTGGGCTGAGCGGAGTCGGCCACCCCGTCGGCGGCCCCGTGCGCAGCGTCGAAGCGCCGCAGTGGCTGCTTTCGTCACAACGACGAAGGACAGCTCAGGGCCGAAACCGAACCTGAAGTTCGTGCCGTGCGAGGGCGTGGTCCGATCCAGCCGCCCGTCGTGCTGCCGGCGGCCCGCGGCGGCTACGCCGGCAGCAGGTAGTCGCCGGCCAGCGTGCGCAGGTGCGCCTGCGCCGCCTCGTCGAGGTAGGGCAACAGCAGGCTGAGCACATGGTAGGCGCCGCGCGCCATCGCGGCGGCGGCGTTCTCCGGCTCGAGCGCGCGCCGCGGGTCGCGCACGTACTCGTAGCTGAGCCAGTAGGTCAGCACGACGACCATCGCGTTCGCCACCGCCTCGGCCTGCGGCCGTTCCATCGCCGCCGTGCGCCCGGCGGCCATGCCGTCGAGCACCGCCTGCACGGCGCGCGTCTTGTGCTTCAGCACGAACTGGAAGTGCGTCTCGAGCCGGCGGTTCTTCGACAGCAGGTCGTTCAGGTCGCGGTACAGGAAGCGGTATTGCCAGATCAGCTCGAACAGCATGTGGAAGAACAGCCACGCGTCCTCGATGTGGCGCACCTCGTCGGCGGCGCGCAGCAGCTCGTCGAGCGCCTTCTCGTAGCGGTCGAACAGCGAGTTGATCAGCTCGTCCTTGGCCGGGTAGTGGTAGTACAGGTTGCCGGGGCTGATGCCGAGCTCGGCCGAGATCAGCGTCGTGCTGACGTTCGGCTCGCCGAAGCGGTTGAACAGCTCGAGCGTCACTTCGAGGATGCGCTCGGCGGTGCGGCGGGGCTTCTTCGTGGCCATCGGGGGCGCAATCTAGCATCAGCGGGCCGCGGCCGCGCGGCGGGCGCGCTGCCGACGCTGCCTACAATCGTCGCGCCATGGCCGCGGTGATCTTCGACGACGTGTCCAAGACGTACCGCACCCCGCGCGGCACGCTGCGTGCGCTCGACCGCGTCGCCTTCACGATCGAGCCCGGCGAGTTCTTCGGCCTGCTGGGGCCCAACGGCGCGGGCAAGACGACGCTGATCAGCATCCTCGCCGGCCTCGTGCGCGCGAGCGGCGGCACGGTGCGCGTGATGGGCCACGACGTCGTCGCGGACTACGCGACGGCGCGGCGCGCGATCGGCGTCGTGCCGCAGGAGCTGGTGTTCGACCCGTTCTTCAGCGTGCGCGAGACGCTGCGCATCCAGAGCGGCTACTTCGGCCTGGCGGCCAACGACGCCTGGATCGACGAACTGCTCGCCCACCTCGGGCTGGCCGACAAGGCGGACGCGAACATGCGCCAGCTTTCCGGCGGCATGAAGCGGCGCGTGCTGGTCGCGCAGGCGCTGGTGCACCGGCCGCCGGTGATCGTGCTCGACGAGCCGACCGCCGGCGTCGACGTCGAACTGCGCCAGACGCTGTGGCAGTTCGTCTCGCGGCTGAACCGCTCCGGCCACACCGTGCTGCTGACCACGCATTACCTCGAGGAGGCCGAGGCGCTGTGCGGCCGGATCGCGATGCTCAAGCAGGGCCGCGTGGTGGCGCTGGACCGCACCGCGAACCTGCTCGCCGGCACCGCGAGCACGATGCTGCGCTTCAAGACCGACCAGCCGCTGCCGGAGGCGCTGGCGCGGCAGGCGCGGGTCACCGGCCGGATCGTGCAGCTGAAGGCGCACGATGCGGCCGAGGTCGAGTCGCTGCTGGCCGCGCTGCGCGCGGCCGGGGTGAAGGTCGAAGACCTGGAGATCGGCCGCGCCGACCTGGAGGACGTCTTCCTCGAGATCATGCAGGCGGCGCCGGTGCCGGACGGGGTGGCGGCATGAGCCCGCCCGGCCGCCCGAAGGGCGAATACCGGAGGCCGCAGGCCGAAGGTACTCCAGTGAGCCCGCCGGGCCGCCCGAAGGGCGAATTCCCGAGGGCGAAGCCCGAAGGTACTCCGGTGAGCCTGGCGGGACCGGCGCGCGCGTCGCCGCCGGCCGATCCGCCGCGGCCGG
>JAFLDG010000272.1 GCA_017302495.1 Burkholderiales bacterium | reverse complement strand
TTTTCCCGCGTGGATATAGGACACGTGGTGCGGCGGGATCGAGCAGGGGAGGTCGAGGGCGCCGTCCCCGGTCGATAATCTCGCGGTCTCCGAATCGAGCGTCAAGCGCGCCGGCGGTGCTGCGCGCGCAAGCCGCGCCGGTACGCATCGGCTACGCGATGGCCCGCACCGGCCCGTGGACCGGCGGCGCGCAGGTCAGCCAGGAGCCGAACTACATCCTCTGGGCCGAGCAGGTCAACGCCGCCGGCGGCCTGAACGTCAAGGGCACGAAGCGGCCGGTCGAGCTGATCTCGTCCGACGACCGCAGCGAGATCGAGACCTGCGTGCGCACCTACGAGAAGCTGATGGGCAGCGACAAGGTCGACCTGATCCTGCCGCCCTGGGGCAGCAACGCCAACTTCGCGGTGGCGCCGATCGCCAACCGCATGGGCTACCCGTTCATCGCGCCGACCGCGCTGTCGAAGCGGCTGATCGAGCTGAAGCTGCCGTACTTCTTCCTGATGCTGCAGCAGCCGCAGCCGATGATGAACGCGCTGGTCGAACTGCTCAAGGCCAACGGCGCCAAGACCGCGGCGGTGGTCTACGTCGACGACCTGTTCGGGCTCGAGAACTACGCGGCGCTGAAGGTCGCGGTCGGCGGCAGCGGCTTGAGCCTGGTCGAGGAGAAGAGCTACCCCGGCGGCGTGAAGGACCTGGGGCCCGTTCTGCGCGCGATCAAGGACAAGAACCCCGATGCGTTCATCGCGCTGTCGTACCCGCCGGACACGATCCTCGCGAGCCGGCAGAGCAAGGAGATCGGCTTCAACCCGAAGTTCTTCTATGCCTCGGTGGGCACCGCCTTCCCGCTGTACAAGCAGGTGATGGCCGCGTCGGCCGAGGGCGTGCTCGGCATGGGCTCGTGGAACCGCAAGAGCAGCGCGATGGCGCAACAGTACTTCGACGCGCACGTGAAGAAGTTCAACAAGGAGCCCGACCGCTGGGCCAGCGGCGCGGCCTGGGCGAGCCTGCAGATCCTGCAGGCCGCGGTCGCCAAGGTCGGGCTGGACCGCAAGGCGATCCGCGACTACGTGGCCGGCAACACGCACGACACCGTGGTCGGCAAGATCAAGTTCAACGGCAGCGAGAACGTCGCGACGCCGGGTGCGGTGAGCCAGTGGCAGGGCAACGAATTCGAGGTGATCTACCCGGCGAGCATCGCGACCTCGAAGCTCGCCCCGAAGCCGGCCTGGGCGTGACCCGGACAGCCGGCAGCCCACTGCGGGCTGGCGCCTGCCGGGCTGCGGGCCGGGCGTGTCGCGCGCGCGCGGCCTGGGTGACCCGTCGTACACCAAGCCACCGATGTCCCCCGGCGCCTGGCTCGAACTGATCGCCTCCGGCCTCATCACCGGCAGCATCTATGCGCTGGTGGCGCTCGGCCTGAACCTGCAGTACGGGCTGATGCGCATCCTGAACATCGCACACGGCGAGTTCCTGATGCTCGGCGCGTTCGTCAGCTGGGTTGCGGTCACGCGGCTCGGCTGGTCGCCGCTGGTGATGATCCCGCTCAGCTTCGGGCTGACTTTCCTGCTCGGCCTGGCCGTGCACTGGCTGTGGTTCCGGCGCCTCGCGCGCACCTCGCCCAACGTCGACGTGTTCGAGGCGCGGGCGCTGATGGTCAGCTTCGGTCTGATGTTCCTGGTGCAGAACTTCGCGTCGTGGGTCTGGGGCGGCGAGCTGCGCGGCTACGACTACCTGACCGAGCCGGTGCACGTGGGCGGCAGCCAGTTCGCGGCGAACAAGCTGCTGGTGCTGGCGCTGTCGCTGCTGTTCGCCTCAGGCCTGATCGTGCTGCTGCGCACGACGCTGCTCGGCAAGGGCGTGCGCGCGCTGATGCAGTCGCCCACCGGCGCGCAGCTCGTGGGCATCGACACGCGCACGCTGCATCCGCTGATGTTCGGCATCGGCCTGGGGCTGTCGGGCGTGGCCGGCTGCCTGCTGTCGATGACCTACACGATCGCGCCGGCGATGGGCGAGCCCTACACCGTGACCGCGCTGATCGTGATCACGCTCGGCGGCTTCGGCAGCATGGGCGGCGCGCTCGCCGGCGCCCTGCTGCTCGGCGTGGTCGAGGCGATCGGCATGCACTTCACGAGTCCGTCGCTGAAGTCGCTGCTGTCGTACACGGTGTTCATCGCCGTGCTGCTGCTGCGGCCGAACGGGTTGTTCCATCGCAAACGGTGATGTCCATGCAACCGGGTCCGCGTTCGGTTAGACTGGTCAGCAGACTAGTCAGATGGAGGTCGTCATGGAGGCATGGCCGGTACAGGACGCCAAGGCCCGCTTCAGCGAGTTCCTCGAGGCCTGCCTGTCCGAAGGCCCGCAGCTGGTCACGCGTCGGGGCGCCGAAGCCGCGGTGCTGGTGGCGGTGGACGAGTGGCGCCGCCTGCAGGCCGCAGCGCGCCCGTCGCTCAAGCAGCTGCTGCTCGCCGAGGGTGCCCGGGCCGAACTGGTGCTGCCGCCCCGCGGCCAGGCACGTCGGCGTGTGCCGGCGGCGCTGCGCTGACGGTCGTGTTCCTGCTCGATACGAACGTCGTCTCCGAGCTGCGCAGGCCACGGCCGCACGGTGGCGTGCTGGCCTGGGTGCAGGCGGCGGACGACAAGGCCCTGTTTCTGTCGGCAGTCACGGTCGGCGAGATCCAGGCCGGCATCGAACTGAGCCGCGAGCAGGACGCCGCCAAGTCGGCCGAGCTCGAGGCCTGGCTCGAGCAGGTGGCCGCGGCGTACCAGGTGCTGCCGATGGACGCCGCCGCGTTTCGCGCCTGGGCGCGGCTGATGCATCGCCGGTCCGACACGGTGACCGAGGACGCGATGATCGCCGCGACCGCGATCGTCCACGGGCTGACGGTGGTCACGCGCAACGTCGCCGACTTCAAGCCCTTCGGCGTCCGCCTGCTCGACCCGTTCAGGGCCCCCGCCGCCTGACGACTCCACCGGGCCGCGGTCCGTCCTCGTTCGCCGGGGCCGCGCGATGAACGACCGCTCCCTGCTCGCCGGCGACCTGCTGGTCCTCTTCGGCCTCACCGGCTGGGCGCTCGCGCTGCCCGCCTACGGCAGCGAGTTCGCGGTGTCACTCGCGCTGTCGTGCCTGATGTACATCGCGCTCGCGACCAGCTGGAGCCTGTTCTGCGGCACCACGCGCTACCTGTCGCTGGCGACTGCGGCCTTCTTCGGCATCGGCGCCTACACCGGCGCGCTGACGATCGAGACCCAGGGCTGGGCCGGCGCGATCGCGCTCGGCGCGCTGATCGCCACCGCGGTCGCGGCGGTGATGGGCGCGCTGGTGCTGCACCTTCGCGGCACCTACTTCGCGGTGCTGACCTTCGGCATGACCGAGCTGATCCGGCATGCGGTCACCTACTGGGAGAAGCAGGTCACCGGCACCGTCGGCCGCGTGCTCGCGGTGGTGCCCGAGCGTGACACGATCTACCTGACCGTGCTGCTGCTCGCGGTGCTGGCGGTGGCGACCTCGATCATCCTGCGCCGCACGCGCTTCGGCCTCGCGCTGCGCGGCATCGGCTCCGACGAGCAGCGCGCGATGACGCTCGGCGTCGACACCCGGCTGGTGAAGATCGGCGGCTTCGCGCTCACCGCCGCCTTCGCCGGCGCGGTCGGCGCGGCGATGAGCGTGCGCTGGACCTACATCGACCCGACCACCGTCTTCAATCCGTTCATCGGCTTCCAGACCGTGCTGATCGCGCTCATCGGCGGCGCGGCCACGCTGTGGGGGCCGCTGATCGCCGCGATCGTCTTCAGCCTGCTCGCCGAGACGCTGCGGCTGCAGCTGCCCGAGGCGTACATGATGGCGCTCGGCCTGCTGCTGATCCTGTCGGTGCTGTACCTGCCCGGCGGGCTGGCTTCGCTGCGCTGGCAGACGCTGCGCCAGTGGCGCGACGACATCCGCGCCGAGTGGCAGGCCAGGCGCTACGCATGGAGCGGGCAGAAGGCGCGCGACGAGCGGCGCGAAAGGGAGCGCCGTGTCGTCGTCTGAACCTGCAGGCGCCGTGCTGCTCGACGCGCACGAAGTCACCGTGCGCTTCGGCGGGCTGACCGCGGTCGACGCGGTCAGCGCGCGCTTTGCTGCAGGCGAGCTGGTCGGCATCATCGGCCCGAACGGCGCCGGCAAGACCACCTTCTTCAACGCGATCTCGGGCGTTCAGCAGCCGACCTCGGGCCGGCTGCTGGCCGGCGGCCGCAACCTCACCGGCCGGCGCGCCCATCGCTTCGCCGCTCACGGCATCGCGCGCACCTTCCAGACGCCGCGCACCTTCGCCGAGATGAGCGTGCACGACAACATCGCCTTCGGGCTGAAGTTCGCCGGCCGGCGCCGGCGCAAGTACTGGCTGTGGGGCGACGAGGCCGGCGTGCCGTGGGCGCTGCGCACGGCCGACAGCATCCTGAAGCTGATCGGCCTGGACGCGCAGGCCGGGCTGCCTGCCGCGGCGATCACGCCGAGCCAGCAGCGGCTGCTCGAGATCGGCATGGCGCTGGCGACGCGGCCGAAGCTGCTGCTGCTCGACGAGGTCGCCGCCGGGCTGACCGAGGCCGAGATCGAAGACATGGCGCGGCTGATACGCCGCATGCGCGACGAACTCGACCTGACCGTCGTCTGGATCGAGCATGCGGTGACGGTGCTGCTGCGCCACGTCGAGCGCGTGCTCGTGCTGCACCAGGGCCGCAAGATCGCGGATGGCGCGCCGGCCGAGGTCGTGCGCGACCCCGAGGTGGTCGAGGCCTACCTCGGCGACGAGATGGAGCCCGGACAGGTGAGCGGCCCTGCGGCCGTTCACCTGCATGGCGACAGGCCAGGGCATGCAGGCAGTGGCCGATCGGAGCCCGCCGCATGATGTGGTGGCGGCCCGACCCGTTCGTGCTCGGCGGCAGCGGCCGGGCGCACCTGAAGGTGCAGGGCCTGGCGGCCGGCTACGGGCCCTTCCTCGTGCTGCGCGAGCTGCAGCTGGAGGCGCGCCCGGGGCTCACCGTGATCCTCGGCCCGAACGGCGCCGGCAAGAGCACGCTGCTGAAGGCGCTGGCCGGGCTGATCCCGCGCCGCGGCTGGGTCACGCTCGACGGCGACGAGCTGTCCGAGAAGACGCACGAGATCGTGCGCGCCGGCATCGCGCTCGTGGCCGAAGGCCGGCAGCTGTTCCCGCAGATGACGGTGACCGAGAACCTCGAGCTCGGCGGCTGGCTGCTTTCCAGGCCGGAACGCGTGCGGCGGCTGGAGCAGGCCTTCGCCGACTTCCCGAAGCTGCGCGAGCGCGCGCAGCAGCTCGCCGGCACGATGAGCGGCGGCGAGCAGCAGATGGTCGCGGTCGCGCGCGCGATGATGAGCGCGCCGCGCCTGCTGATGCTCGACGAGCCGTCGCTCGGCCTGGCGCCGAAGATGGTCGACGAGCTGCTCGCGATCGCACGCCGCATCGCCGATGCCGGCATCACCGTGCTGATGGTCGAGCAGAACGTGAAGAAGGCGCTGGCCGTGGCCGACCGCGGCTACGTGCTCGAACGCGGCGCGCTGGTCGCGAGCGGCCCGGCCCGGCTGCTCGCGCGCTCGGCGGTGGTCCGCGAGGCGTATCTCGGTGCGGCGGCCGCCGATACCACCAGTGCGGCGGCGGCCGTAAGCCGGCAGGCGGCGCGTGCGGCCATCGCGTAGCGGCTCGGACATGGCGGGCACCCGCGCGCCCCGCGACGACGGAAGCGGCCCCGCCG
>JAFLDG010000271.1 GCA_017302495.1 Burkholderiales bacterium | reverse complement strand
CCCGCTTGACCGCGCTGCGATCCCGGTGGAGGCGATCGGAGATTTCCGTGATCGACCCTGGGCAGTCCTTCACGGCACGAAACAGGGCAAGCCGCGCCGCCCGGCGCCTGCAGGCTCGCGGCAGGCGTCGGTGCCGCGCCGGCGCGCGTGCTCAGGTCCCAGCCCCAGGCCGCAGCGAGCAGGAACGCGGCCGCCGGCAGCAGCGCGATGCCGAGTTGGCCGAGCAGGTAGCCGGCCGGCACGTCCCGGTTGCGCCGGCCCTTCAACCCGGCCAGCAGCGCCGGCAGCGCGCGCTTCGACACCGTGTCGGACAGCACCTGCAGCACGGCCGGCAGCGGCACGTGCCGCTCTTCGGCGGTGAGCGGCGGCATCAGCGCCGGCTTGAGCTTGGCCAGGATCACCACGTACAGGACGTACAGCCCGGCCAGCATCAGCCCGGGGAAGAAGGCGCCGGCATACAGCTGCACCACCGACACGCCGGCGGTGGCGCCGTAGACGATCAGCAGCACGCTCGGCGGGATCAGGATGCCCAGGCAGCCGCCGGCGGTGATCGCGCCGGCCGAGACGCGCACGTCGTAGCCGGCCCGCAGCATCTGCGGCAGCGCGAGCAACCCCATCAGCGTGACCACCGCGCCGACGATGCCGGTGGCGGTGGCGAAGACCGCGCAGGTGAACAGCGTCGCCACCGCGAGCGAACCGGGCACCCGCGCCAGCGCGAGGTGCAGGCTCTTGAACAGCCGCTCGATCAGGTTCGCGCGTTCGACCAGATAGCCCATGAAGACGAACAGCGGAACCGAGATCAGCACGTCGTTGCTCATCACCGAGAACGCGCGCTGCACCATCAGGTCCAGCGTCTGCGTGATCGCGCCGGCCCGCGTCTGCCCGCCGCTGTGGTAGGCGAAGTAGGCGAACAGCATGCCCATGCCCATCAGCGTGAACGCGGTCGGGAAGCCGAGCATGATCGCGACCACCACCAGCGCGAGCATCATCAGGCCGTAGTGGCCGTTGGTGATCTGGTCGGCCGCCAGCATCACGCCGGCGGTGCCGGCGACGATGATCGCCATCAGCGTGAAGCCGAACCAGAGTTCCTTGCGGATCTTCATCGTGCGGCCCCGCCCTTGTGCTCGGCCTCGACGACGAACTGGTCGAGCGCGGCGATGTCCTCGTCCTTGACGTGGACCATCTCCTTCAGCTTGTCGACGTCGACCTCCTCGACGTCCTGCTCGCGCGACGGCCAGTCACCGGCGCGCAGGCACTGCACGCAGCGCACGATCTCGACCAGCCCCTGCAGCAGCAGGATCGCGCCGGCCAGCGGAATGATGAACTTGAACGGGTACAGCGGCAGCGGCGTCGCGGAGAAGGTCTTCTCGCGGATCGCCAGCGCCTCGTTGGCATAGGTCCAGCCGGCCCAGGTCAGCGCGACGATGCCCGGCAGGAAGAAGGCGATGTAGAGCACCAGGTCGATCGTCGCCTGCGTGCGCGGCCGGAAGAAGCCGTACAGCACGTCGCCGCGCACGTGGCCGCTCTTGGCCAGCGTGTAGGCGCCGGCCATCATGAAGAGGGTGCCGTACATCATGATCTGCGCGTTCAGGGCCCAGTCGTGCGGGTCGTTCAGCACGTAGCGCGAGAACACCTCCGCGCTGATCATCAGCGTCAGCAGCACGATCAGCCAGGCGAAGGCCTGGCCGAGCCAGGTGGACAGGCGGTCCACGCCGAGCAGCAGCGATTGCATCAGTCCCCCTCGACTGCATTCAAGCAAAAAGGGCCACCGTACGTGCCGGTGGCCCCTGGCGGATGCGCGCCGGGTCAGCGCCGGCCGAAGTAGTGGTTGGAGGCCATCTTGAAGTCGACCAGGTAGTCGTTCTGCCAGGCCGTGGCGCGCTGCGCGAACGCCTTCTGGCTGTCGAGCACCTTCTTGAACAGCGGGTTCTCGGCCGACTTCTTCGCCGCCACCTTGTCCCAGACCTCGAGCTGGTTGCGCAGGATCGCGTCCGGCGTCTTGTAGAACTGCACGCCGGCCTTCTTCAGCTCCGCGTAGTCCTTGCTGTTGCGGTCGATCGCCTTCCAGCTCATGTCGGCGCTCGACGCCTCGACCGCGTAGTCGATGATCTTCTTCAGCTCCGGCGCGAGCGCGTTGTACTTGCCGCGGTTGAAGAGGATCTCGAACTGCTCGGTGCTCTGGTGGAAGCTCTGCAGCATGCAGACCTTAGACACGTCGGGGAAGCCGAGGAGGCGGTCGCTGGTGGCGTTGTTGAACTCGGCCCCGTCGATCAGGCCGCGGTCCAGCGCCGGCACGATCTCGCCGCCGGGCAGCGGGTTCACCGCCGCGCCCTGCTCGGTGTACATGTCCACCGCCAGGCCGACGGTGCGGAACTTGACGCCCTTCATGTCCTCGACCTTGGCCACCGGCTTCTTGAACCAGCCGTAGGGCTGGGTGGGCATCGGGCCGTAGAGGAAGCTGACGACGTCGATGTTCAGCGACTTGTAGATCTCCTGCAGCAGCGCGTCGCCGCCGCCGTAGTAGTGCCACGACAGCAGCATGTTCGGGTCCATGCCGTAGCCGGGCCCGGATCCCCACAGCGCCAGCGCGGAGTTCTTGCCGTAGTGGTAGGCCACCACGCCGTGGCCGCCGTCGAGCGTGCCCTTGGCCACGCCCTCGAGCAGCTGGAACGCCGGCACGACCGCACCCGCGGGCAGCACCTCGATCTTCAGCCGGCCGCCGGCCATGTCGTTGATCTTCTTGGCGAAGTCATTCGCGTACTCGTGGAAGATGTCCTTCGCCGGCCAGGTGGACTGGAAGCGCAGGCTCACGGTCTGCGCGGTCGACACCATCGGGAAGGCCAGGCCGCCGGCGCCGACCGCGCCTGCGGCGGCCTTGCCCAGAAACTTGCGGCGCGGAGTGTTGGACTTGCTCATCGTCTGTCTCCTGTAGAGCTGGGAATGGAACCGCGGCCGCTGCGTCACCGGCACCGCGAAACGCAATGATCGTAGCGATGCGCAATCCCCCGGCTCGTTGCGGGAAACCCGCGCCGCCGCCTCCGCACAAACCCTCGACCGGCGGCGTCCCGCCGGCCGGCCGCGGCCGGCAGACCGCTGGATCTCAGGGCCCCGGCGCGCTACCCTGCAGCGCCATGCCGCCCGTTCCCGACGCCGCGCGCTGCGTGCAGCATCTGCTGATCCGCGGCACCGTCCAGGGCGTGGGCTACCGCTGGGCGATGGTCGAGCAGGCGCGCTGGCTTGGTCTGGCCGGCTGGGTGCGCAACCGGCGCGACGGCACGGTCGAGGCGATGGTGGCCGGGCCGCCCGATTCGGTCGCGCGGCTGCTGCAGTGGGCGCGGCGGGGCCCGCCGGCGGCGCAGGTCAGCGAACTGGTCGTCACGCCGGGCGAGGGCGAGTTCGCCGGGTTCGAGCAACGACCCACCGCGTGACAGCCCCAGGGTTCGGCCTGCGGCCCGAATCCTTCATAAGGATTCGCTTCCAAAGGAATTGAGCACGAAGGTTCACTCTCGGCCCGGAGCTGTCCTTCGTCGTCGTGACGAAAGCAGCCACTGCGGCGCTTCAACGCGGCGCACGGGGCCGCCGACGGGGTGGCCAACTCCGTTCAGCCAAATTCTTATTCACTCCGTTGGCCACCCCGCCGTCGGCCCGGCCTGTGGTGCATCTACGCCGCCTCCGTCCGGACGAGCCAAGCGTCTTCGCGTTGGTGCCGGAGCGCGCAGCCGGTGCCGGCAAAGGCGAGGAGGGGGCGGCCGACGGAGTGAATGAGAATTTGGCTGAACGCAGTCGGCTGCCCCCTCCTCGCCTTTGCCTTTCGGTCGCAATAGCGGCGAAACGGGAACAGCAAACCTTCCCAACAGCCGCTCAGGGCCGGGAGTGAACCTCCGTCTTCAGGAGATCGAAGGCGATGCCGCATCAGGCCAGCGCGCGACCGATCAGGATCTTCTGCACTTCGCTCGTGCCCTCGTAGATCTGGGTCACGCGCACGTCGCGGTAGATGCGCTCGACGGGAAAGTCGCTGACGTAGCCGTAGCCGCCGAAGACCTGGATCGCCGCCGAGCAGACGCGCTCGGCCATCTCGCTGGCGTTGAGCTTGGCCATCGCCGCCTCCTTCAGGCACGGGCGGCCGGCATCCTTCAGCGCCGCCGCGTGCCGGATCAGCTGGCGGGCGGCCTCGATCTGCGTCGCCATGTCGGCGAGCTTGAACTGCACCGCCTGGTGCTCGAAGATCGGCTGGCCGAAGGCGCGGCGCTCCTTCGCATAGGCGAGCGCCGCCTCGAACGCCGCGCGCGCCATGCCCACCGCCTGCGACGCGATGCCGATGCGCCCGCCCTCCAGCCCCGACAGCGCGATCTTCAGCCCTTCGCCCTCCTCGCCGAGCCGGTTCGCCGCCGGCACGCGGCAGCCGTCGAACACGATCTGCGCGGTATCGCTCGCGTGCTGGCCCATCTTGTCCTCGAGCCGGGCGACGACGTAGCCGGGCGTGGCCGTCGGCACGACGAAGGCGCTGATGCCCTTCTTGCCGGCGGCCCGGTCGGTGACCGCCATCACGATCGCCAGGTCGCCGTTCTTGCCGCTGGTGATGAACTGCTTGACGCCGTCGAGCACGTAGTCGTTGCCGTCACGGGCGGCCGTGGTCTTCAGCCCGCCGGCCTCCGAGCCGACGTGCGGCTCGGTCAGGCAGAAGGCGCCGAGCATGTCGCCGCGCGCCAGCGGCTTGAGGAAGCGCTCCTTCTGCTCGGCATTGCCGAAGGCCATCAGGATCGAGCAGACGGGGCAGTTGTTGACGCTGACGACGGTGCTGGTCGCGCCGTCGCCGGCGGCGATCTCCTCGAGGATGATCGACAGCGCGAGGTAGTCCAGCCCCGCGCCGTCCCACTCCGCGGGCACCGCGACGCCGTAGCAGCCGAGGTCGGCCAGGCCGCGCAGCTCGGCCTTCGGGAACTGCCCGGTCTTGTCCCAGGCCGCGGCCTTCGGCGCGATCTCCGCCTGCACGAAGGCGCGCACCGCATCCTGCACCGCCAGATGGTCGTCACTGAGCAGCATGGCGCTTCATCTCCTCGAGGTCTTCTTCATAGGCCGCGCACAGGAGCACCTTCGGCCCGGCCGCGGTGCGGCGCAGCTGGTAGCCGGTGCCGAAGCGCTGCAGCACGCTGCCGTCGGCGCGCCGCAGGGTCCAGCGCAGGTGCGCGAACGCATGGTCGGGGCCGAGCGGCTCATGCTGCAGCAGCGCGAACTCGGCACGGTGGTAGCCGCCCTTGCGGTAGGCCGCGCACAGCGCCCGGTGGTTGGCGCGCATCGGCGCGTCGTCGAGCCAGACCGTGTCGGTGCGCGCATCGCTGATCGCGCTCGGGCTGTGCCACAGGTCGGCCACCGCGTCGCCGTCCAGCGCGTCGAAGGCGGCGCGGTAGCGCTCGAAGAAGGCCAGCACCTCGCTGCGGCTCATCGTCAGGGCCGGCCCGCCGCCCCCTCACCAGGGGATCGGCGTGCCGTCGTGGTCGAAGAAGCCGCCATTGTCGGCCGGCGTCAGCGCCGCCAGCGTGCGCCGCAGGCCGGCCACGCTGGCCGCCACGTCCAGGTCGGCGCCGGCGCCGCCCATGTCGGTGCGCACCCAGCCCGGGTGCAGTGCGACGCAGACCGCACGCCCGGCCAGCACCAGCGACGCGTCCTTCAGCACCGAATTCAGCGCCGCCTTGCTCGCGCGGTACAGCCAGCCGGCGGCCGAGCCGCGCGCGCCGATCGAACCCATGCGCGAC
>JAFLDG010000270.1 GCA_017302495.1 Burkholderiales bacterium | reverse complement strand
CGCCGACCCGGCCTGGCGCGAGCCGCTGTCGCCGCTGCCGGCGGCCCGCGTCGGCCGGCCGAAGCTCGAGCCGGGGCAGGGCTGGAGCGGACTGCCGCGGCTGCGCGCGCGCCTGCTCGCGCTCGGCGACCTGGCGCCCGGCGCGCCGGCAGCGCCGGTCTACGACGACGCGCTGGTCGCGGCCGTGCAGGCCTTCCAGCGCCGCCACGGCCTGAACCCCGACGGCGTCGTCGGCGCGGCGACCCTCGCGCAGCTGCAGGTGAACCCGGCGGCGCGCGCCCGGCAGATCGAGCTGATGCTCGAGCGCTTGCGCTGGACGCCGCTGCTGCAGGGGCCGCGCATGGTCGTCGTCAACATCCCCGAGTTCGTGCTGCGCGCCTACGAGGTGAAGGACGGGCGCATCGTCGTCCAGCGCGAGATGAAGGTCATCGTCGGCAAGGCCTTCGACACGCGCACGCCGGTGTTCGACGAGGACCTGCGCTACGTCGAGTTCGCGCCGTACTGGAACGTGCCGCCGTCGATCGCACGCGGCGAGGTCGTGCCGAGGCTGAAGCGCGACCCGCTCTACTTCGACCGCGAAGGCTTCGAGTTCGTCGCCGGCGACGGGAGCGTGCAAACGACACTGACGCCGCAGGCGCTCGATGCCGTGCTCGCCGGGCAGTCGCGCATCCGCCAGCGGCCGGGCGCGCGCAACGCGCTCGGCGACATCAAGTTCGTCTTTCCGAACCGCGACAACATCTACCTGCACCACACGCCGTCGGTGCGGCTGTTCGATCGCGACCGGCGCGACTTCAGCCACGGCTGCATCCGGGTCGAGCAGCCGGTCGCGCTCGCGACCTTCGTGCTGCAGGGCCTGCCGGGCTGGGACGAGGCACGCATCCGCGAGGCGATGGCGGCCGGGCGCTCGAGCACGGTGCGGGTGGAGCCGCCGCTGCCGGTGCTGATCGCCTACGGCACCGCGCTGGTCAAGGGCGGGCAGCTGCACTTTTTCGACGACATCTACGGCCTCGACCGCAAACTCGACGCGGCGCTGCGTTACCGGCCGCCGCGGCCGCCGATAATCGTGCGATGAGTTCCGACCGACAGCACTCGTCGCCGCGTCGCGGCTTCCTGCGCCACGGGGCGCGCCTGGCCGCGATCGGCGCGCTGCCGCTGCTCGCCCGGCCCGCGCACGCGATCGCGGGCGGCGCGCGTTCGCTCGCACTGGCGCACACGCACACGCGCGAGACGATCGACATCGTCTATGCCATCGATCGGCAGTACGTGCCCGAGTCGCTCGGCGCGCTGAACCGCTTCCTGCGCGACCACTATTCGGGCGAGGTCGGCACGATCGACCCGCAACTGTTCGACCTGCTGCACCGTGTGCAGCAGCTGCTGGGCGCGACGGGGCCGTACGAGATCATTTCCGGCTACCGCTGCCCGGCGACGAACCAGCGCCTGCGCCAAACCCGCGGCGGCGGCGTCGCGCAGCGCAGCCTGCACATGGACGGGCGCGCGATCGACGTGCGCCTGCCCGGCGTGCCGCTGGCCGAGCTGCGCGACGCGGCGCTGTCGCTGCGCGCCGGCGGCGTCGGCTACTACGCGAGCAGCCGCTTCGTGCACGTCGACACCGGGCGCGTGCGCAGCTGGTAGGCGGCCGCGGACGGCGGCTCCGGGAGCCGCTACGCAGGCCCGCCGCCGCCTGGGCACGCGGGCAGCCGCCACCGTGCTGCGCGGCCGGCCGCGGGACCCACCGGCCCGCAAGGACCGCTCACCGTGCGGCGCGATCCTTCGCGTTCTGCGCCTCGATGCGCTCGCGCGCCGTGCGCCAGTCGTCGTCGCTCCACTTGCGCAGCGCGTAGAAGTTGCCGCCGGTGGCGAGCGCGCTCGCGCCGTCCATCATGATGCTTTCGCCGCTGAGCCAGTCGCACTGCCCCGGCGCCATCAGGAACGTGGCCAGGTTCTGCAGTTCGCTCATCTGCCCAGGGCGCGCCTGCGGGTTGTGGTCAATGCTGCGCTGGCCCGGCTTCTCGCCCGGGTTCAGCCGGTTGCTCATGCCCTCGGTCGGGATCTCGCCGGGGCCGACCGCGTTCAGCCGGATGCCGTACTTCGCCCACTCGACCGCGAGCGACTTGGTCATCACGTCGATGCCGGCCTTGCTCATCGCCGACGGCACGACGTACGGGCTGCCGTTGTGCACCCAGGTCGTGATGATGCTCATCACGCTGCGCATCGGCAGGCCCGGTTGCCACTCGCCGGCCTTGGCCTGCGCCACCCAGCGCCGGCCGACCGCGTGCGTGACGTAGAAGCTGCCGTGGAAGACGATGTTCGCGACGGCGTCGAAGCCGCGCGGGCTCAGGCTTTCCGTCGGCGAGATGAAGTTGCCGGCGGCGTTGTTGACCAGCCCGGTCAGCCCGCCGCCCGCGAACAGCGCCTCGACCATCTCGTCGACCGCCTGCGCGATGCGGATGTCGACGCCGAAGCTGTCGATGCGCCGGCCCGGGAACTGCGCGCGCCAGGCCTCGGCGGTGGCATCGCAGACCGCCTTGCGCCGGCCGCAGATCGCGACGTCGGCGCCGAGTGCGAGGAACTTCTCGGCCATCGCCTGGCCGAGGCCGGTGCCGCCGCCGGTGACGAGGATGCGCTGGCCTTGCATCAGGTCGGGCTGGAACATCGCGCTTGTCTCCTTGGTGACTGCAATCGTCAGGGTCGAATCGACTGTAGCCGAAGCGCCTTCCGGCCTACGATGCAGCGATGCAAGCCCCGCTGCACGGCATCCGCGTGCTCGACCTCTCGGCCGTGCTGTCCGGGCCGCTGGCCACGGCGCTGCTTGCCGACCAGGGCGCCGACGTGGTCAAGGTCGAGCCGCCGGGCGGCGACCTGAGCCGGCGCATCGGCCCGGCCAAGGGCACGATGTCGGCGATGTTCATCGCCGCGAACCGCGGCAAGCGCTCGATCCTGCTCGACCTGAAGCGCGCCGACCATGTCGCGGTCGTGCGCGCGCTCGCGGCCCGGGCCGACGTGCTGGTCGAGAACTTCCGCCCCGGCACGATGGCCCGGCTCGGGCTCGACCCTGCGGCGCTGCAGGCGGCCAACCCGCGGCTCGTGGTCGCGTCGATCACGGGCTTCGGTTCGAGCGGGCCGTATGCCGACGGCCGCGTCTACGACGCGGTGATCCAGGCGGTCGCCGGCATCAGTGCGTCGCACCCGGCGCAACCGAGCGGGGCGCCGACGCTGCTCGCCACCACCGTGTGCGACAAGCTCACCGCGCTCACCGCGGCGCAGGCGATCACCGCGGCGCTGCTCGCCCGCGAGCGCGACGGCCGGGCGCCGCGGCTCGAGCTGTCGATGCTCGACGCCGCGCTCGCGTTCCAGTGGCCGGACGCGATGTACAACCATGTCTTCGCCAGCGAGCCCGAGCCGCCGGCGCCGGAGTTCGGCGTGCTGCAGCGGCCCTACGCGACGCGCGACGGCCATGTCGCGCTGATGACGCCGCAGCCGGACGAATTCGGCGCGTTGTGCCGCGGCCTCGGCCGGCCGGAACTGGCCGCCGACGCGCGCTTTGCGACGATCGACGCCCGCCGGCGCCACTTCGCCGAACTGCTGACGCTGCTCGACGCGCTGATCGCCGCGCACGACAGCGACGAGCTGGTGGCGCGGCTGCGCGCGGCCGGCGTGCCGATCGGCCGCGTGAACCAGCGCCACGAGGTGCTCGCCGACCCGCAGGTGCGGCACAACGGCGCGATCGTCGAGATCGACCACGGCGATGTCGGCCGCGTGCGGCTGGCGCGCATGGCGGCGCGATTCCCGGGCCTCGATCTGCCGCCGTTGCGGCCGGCACCGCGGCTGGGCGAGCACAATCGTCAGGTGCTGGCCGAACTCGGTTTCGACGAAGCACGCATCGGCCGCGTGCTCGGCCCGGCGGCCGCACGAGAGGAGGGTTGAGATGTCCGGAGGCTGGCTGCGCGCGCTGACGATCGTGCTCCTGCTCGGCGGCGCGGCCGCGGCCGCGCATACCGGCGACGACGGCCCGCGCCTGCCCTGCGGCACGGCGCCGTATCCGGCCTTCGCCGAACCCGGCGCGCCGCCGAACGTGCGCGCCTGGAGCGGCAAGGCGGCGCAGGCCTGGACGCCGCCGTCGTGCATCGGCTGGGCGCCGAAGGAGGCCGACATGCTGGTCGCGGTGGCCGGCAGCTTCCGCCACGAAGGCGAGATCGACGCCGTGCTCGCGCGCCTGGGCGCGATCTCGGCGAAGAAGGCGGTGCGCTACTGGTCGACGACCGAGAAGGCCTGGAAGCCGCTGGTGACCGATGCCTACGCGCTGGGCAGTGCCGATGCCGCGAGCAAGCGCGCCGACTTCACGCCGGCGCAGTGGGTCGCGGGCCAGCACCTGTACTATGCGCAGAGCGACAACCGCACCGCCGGCACCTGCGTCTACCGCGAGTTCGTGCGCAGCATCGACCGCGACCGCGTGATCGTCGAGACCGACAACATCTCGCCGCTGAAGAAGATGATGGTCACGCTGTTCGAGCCGGGCGCGATGCAGACCGCCTACGTGATCGAGCGGCGCGCGCCCGGGGTCTGGAACTTCTACAGCCTGACGCGCACGCGCATGGCCTCTGCGCTGTTGCCCACCGGCGGCGAGGGCTCGTACGTCAACCGCTCGGTGGCGTTCTTCCGCTACGTCGCCGGGATCCCCACCGACCAGGAGCCGCCCGCGGCGCGCTGAAATCGTCGCGCATCGAAGCCCGAGGGGCGAAGGTTCGCTCACGGCCCGGAGCCGCCCTTCGTCGTTGTGACGAAAGCAGCCACTGCAGCGCTTCGACGCGGCGCACGGGGCCGCCGACGGGGTGGCCGACTCCGCTCAGCCCAATTCTTATTCGCTCCGTCGGCCACCCCGTCGTCGGCCCGACCTGTGGTGTGCCTCCGCCGCCCCCACCCGTCCGGGCAAAGCGTCTCGTCGTCGGAGCCGGAGCGCGCAGCCGGTGCCGGCAAAGGCGAGGAGGGGGCGGCCGACGGAGTGAATGAGAATTTGGCTGAACGGAGTCGGCTGCCCCCTCCTCGCCTTTGCCTCTCGGTCGCAACAACGGCGCAACGCGAACAGCAGACCTTCCGAACAGCCGCAAAGGGCCGCAAGCGGCCTCGGTGCTCGACACTCGCGATACGGCTCAGTCGAGCTGGCGCGCGGCGAGCAGCGCGCGCAGCAGCGCGCGGTTGATCTCGGCGATCGACAGCAGCAGCGCTTCGGCCGATTCGCGCAGGTCGAAGGCCGCAGCCTGTTCCACGGCCACGGCCAGGTCGAGGTACGGCCGGTACGGCCCGCTGCCGTGCACCAGCGCATCGACCACGTGCTGCGGCACCGGGATGCTGCCCATCAGCTGGTCGAAGGGCTGCGCGAGCAGGCAGTCGAGCAGCGAGAACAGGCCGCAGATGAACATCTCGCCGCGCCGCTGCTCGTCACCGGAGGCGCGCACCAGCTCTTCCATGAAGAGGCCGCGCCGCACCGCGGCGAACAGCACCGGCTTCATGTTCGGGTCCGAACCGGCCGAGGCGAGCAGCAGCGCGAGCCAGCGCTTCAGCTTTTCGTAGCCGAGCATCATGATCGCGTGCCGGAACGAGCTGATCTCGACGCGCAGGCCGAAGGCCGCCGAGTTGATGTAGCGCACCAGCCGGAACGCGAGCGTCGGGTCGTTCTTGAGCACCGCCTCGAGCCGGTCGATCGAGTCCATCCGGTCGACCCGGTTCATCAGCTCGACGATCACCTTCAGGTCCGGCG
>JAFLDG010000027.1 GCA_017302495.1 Burkholderiales bacterium | reverse complement strand
AATCAACTATTTTGCCCATAAGACAGAGAGGAAATGAATATTCCTTAGATTTAATTATACAAATAAAAAGTATAGAAAAAGAGAAAAATAATACACTTAATAATTTCTTTAGACCTAAAGACAAAAGCAGGCCAGGCGCTCGCGGTCGCCGTCGATCGCGGCGCAATCGCCGAGGGCGGCCGCTGCCGGCTGCGCCGGCACCAGCGCGTGCGCGCCGATGAGCGCGAGACCGACGATCGTGTTGCGCGGCAGGTCACGGACCTTCGTTGGCAGGGGCATGGGCGAAGCTCGGGTTGCCGGCGTGACCGGACGCCGGTGGTTGCGGAAAAGTGGGGCGCAGCGGCGCGTCGATCCGGCCCGCACTCGGGCCGATGTGGCTCTGCCGCTTCGCTCGACCTCGGCCGTGCTCAAGGCGCGGCCCGCGCCGCGATCACGCCCTGCGGCTTCGGCGCGGACGCCGCGGCGATGTCGACCCAGCCGCCGCCCATCGCCTGGTAGACGTTGATCAGCTGCGCGTAGCGCGCCGACTGCAGGCTCACCGACGCGATCTCGGCGGCGAACAGCTCGTTCTCGGCGACCAGTACCTCGAGGTAGCCGATCACGCCGCGGTCGAAGCGCAGCCGCGACAGCCGCGCGAACTCGCGCAGCGCCTCGACCCGCTGGCGCTGCTCGGCCAGCTCGCGCTCGCGCTTGACCGACCCGCTGAGCGCGTCGTTGGTCTCGCGCAGCGCGTTCAGCACGACCTGCTCGTAGGCGGCCAGCGCCTGGCGCTCGGCGGCTTCGGCGCCGGCGACCTGGCCCTCGATCGCGCCGAAGGTGAAGATCGGCCCGCTGAGCCCGGCCGCGATCAGCCCGGCCGCGGCCGGGCCGCTGAACAGCGCGCCGGTGGTCGCCGCGGTGGTCGCGAGCGCGGCGTTCAGCGACAGGTTCGGGTAGTACAGCGCGCGCGCCGCGCCGATGTTCGCGTTCGCGGCGACCAGGTTCTGCTCGGCCGCGAGGATGTCGGGCCGGCGCTGCAGCACGGCGGTGGGCAGGTCGCCGGGGATCGGCGGTGCGGCGAGTTCGTCGATCGTCCGGCCGCGCGGGATCGGGCCCGGGTTGCGGCCGAGCAGGATCGAGATCAGGTTCTCCTGGGTCGCGATCGCCTGCTCGAACTGCGGGATCGCCGCCCGCGCCTGCTGCAGCTGCGAGCGGATCTGCATGACGTCGCTCTTGCCCACCAGCCCGGCGCGGAAGCGCGCCTCGAAGATGCGCAGCGTGCCGGTGAAGTTGTCGGCGGTGCGGTGCGCGATCTCGAGCTGGCGGTCGAGCGAACGCAGCACGATGTAGCTGGTGGCCACGCCGGCGACCAGCGTCAGCACGACGCCGCGCTGGCCCTGCTCGCTCGCGTACACCTGCGCCTGCGCGGCCTCGGTCTGGCGGCGCACGCGGCCGAACAGGTCGACCTGCCAGGCCGCGCCGAGCGACACGTTGTAGAGCGAGAAGTACGGGCTCAGCGCCGGCGACAGCGGCGGGAAGCCGACCTCGCTGGTGCGCGCGCGCGAGGCCTCGGCGCCGTAGCCGATCTGCGGATAGAGCTGCGAGCCGGTGGCGGTGAGTGCGCCGATGAACTGGTCGACCCGAGCCGCGGCGACGCGCAGGTCGCGGTTGTCGCGCAGCGCGGTCTCGACCAGCTGGTTCAGCACCGGATCGCCGAACTGCTCCCACCACTTCAGGTTGGCCACGTCGGCGGCCTTCGGGTAATCGATGCGCCAGCTGTCCGGCGCGGGCACGGTCGGGCGGACGTAGTTCGGGCCGACGGTGCAGGCGCTGAACAGGCAGGCCAGCGCGGCGGCGGTGCACACGGCGGCAAGACGTTGCTTCATGGGGAGGTCCTTCCCTCGGTCGGATGTCGAGCCTGCCGCGGGACCGCGCGGCAACGCTCATGAATCGGCACGCACGGCATGGTGCTCAGGCCCGCGCCAGCAGCCAGCCGCAGGCGCCGGCCACGAGCAGCAGCGCCAGCATCGCCGACGCCCACTGCCGCACCCACCGGTCGCCCACTTCGAAGACGGTGCCCAGCCCGGCAAGGCCCGGACGAGCCGCGCCGCTGCCGAACAGAGGGCGGCGCGCCAGCGCCGCCGCCAGCAGCGCGCCGGCGGCGAACAACACGAGCAGCGTGCCCAGTTCCTCGGGCGAAAAGGCCTTGGCCAGCAACCCGGCGGGCAGCGGCCCCACCACCGCCGCCAGCGACAGCAGCAGGGACGCCACGGCCAGCGCCAGCGCGGCCCACTGCGCCAGCCGCGACACCGGCTTCAGATCCGTCAGCGGCGCGGCCGGCCGGGCGAACACGCGCAGCGCGATCAGCACGACATAGCCCGCGGTGAAGGCCGCGCCGCCCTGCAGCACCCAGCTCCACCACCATTGGCCGGATTCATCGGCCGAGGCCAGCAGCAGCTTCTTCGCCAGATACGCACCGCTCGGCAGCACGCCCATCAGCGCCACGCCGCCGATCAGGAACGCCGCCACCGCCAGCGGCAGCGCGCGCGCCGCGCCGGCCAGCTCGTCGATGCGGTCGTGGCCCAGGCGCGCATACACGAGACCCGCGGCCATGAACATGCCGGCCTTGGCGGTGGCGTGCGCGATCGCCTGCAGCACGCCGGCACTGGCCGCCAGCTCGCGGAGCGCCATGCCGCCGGCGGCGTCGAACGCCAGCGGAAACAGCAGGAACAGGTAGCCGATCTGCGCCACGGTCGAATAGGCCACCAGCAGCTTCAGCCGCTGCTGGCGCAACGCGACCACGCTGCCGACGACGATGGCCGCCGCGCCCAGCCCGGCGAGCAGCTGCGCGGCCTGCGCGCTGGCCACGCCGGGCATCACGTCCAGCCACAGCCGCAGCACCAGGAACCACGAACCCTTGATGACCAGCGCCGACAGCACTGCGCTGGCCGCGGCCGGCGCGCCGCCGTGCGCCGGCGGCAGCCAGATGTGCAGCGGGAACAGCGCGGTCTTGGCCAGCAGCCCGGCGGTCATCAGCGCCAGCGCGGCCATCGCGATCGGCTCGGGTTGCAGCACGTCGGCCAGCAGCGGCATGTCCAGCGTGCCGTAGCCGCCGTACAGCAGCACCGCGCCCAGCAGGTACAGCACCGAACCGCACAGCGCGAACAGCATGTAGCGCAAAGCGGCGCGCAGCGTCTCGCCGCTGCCGGCCAGGCAGACCAGCGGCACGCCGGCGAAGGTGAGCAGCTCCAGCGCCACGTACAGCGTGAACAGGTCGCCGCTGACGAACACCAGATTCAGCGCGCCCCACACCGCCAGCAGCAGCAGCCAGTAGGCGAAGGCGCCGCGCGACTCCGGTTCGCCGGGCTTGCTCCCGAAATCGGCGCGCGCGAACAGGCCGATGCCGCAGACCACGCCGGCCACCGCCAGCATCATGGCCACGCTCGGGCCGTCGGCGCGCAATGCGATACCCAGCGGCGGCGGCCAGCCGCCGAGCAGGTAGACCAGCGGGCCGGGCGCGTCGAACCAGGCCATGGTGATGGCCACGGCCAACGCCAGGCCGAGCGGCATGCAGACGAAGGCCACACGCTGCAGCCAGCGCCCGCCGAGCAGCAGCGCGAGCAGCATGCCGACGAAGGGCAGCAGCACGGCGGCGGCCAGCAGCGCGCCGCCGTCGGTGCTTGCCCAAAGGTCGGTGGCCGGCATGCCCGATCAGTCCTTGGGTGCCGGCTCGGCCAGCGAAGCCGAACCGGTGGTCTCGATCAGCCGCAGCAGCAGCGCCACCGTCACCGCGGTGGCGGCGAAGGCGACGACGATGGCGGTGATCAGCAGCGCCTGCGGCACCGGGTCGGCCGCCAGCCCGGCCGCGGCGCCGCGCTTGGCCAGTGCGCCGAACAGCACGAACACGCCCGAGCCCATCACGTTGAAGGCGATCAGCTTGCGCAGCGGGTGCGGCTGCGCGATCAGCCCGTACAGCCCGATGCCGACCAGCACGCAGGCCGTCAGCGCGAACAGCGTCTCGACGCTCACGAGCGGACCTCGTCGCTGGCGCGCGCCGGTGTCGGCACATGAGAGCGGGCCTGCGCGCTCATCTCGCCCCTCCCCGGCTCGGCGGCCCGTTCATCAGCAGCGCCAGCACCAGCGTCAGCGTCGGCAGCAGCGCCACTTCGATGACCACGATCAGCGGCTTGGCCCAAGCCTCCGGATAGGCCAGGAATGCCCCCGCCGTCCCAATGCCCAGCACACCGACCGCGACGAAGACCAGCGGCCCGGCCACGATGCCGGCGCGCAGGCCGCGGTGATCGGCTCGCGGCGAGTCGGCCAGGCCGGCCATCTGCACCAGCATCCACATCGCGGCCAGGATCGTCGCCGCCTGGAACTTGCCGCCCGGATGGTCGGCGCCGGCCCAGAACAGGTAGATGCCGATGACGATGCCGACCGGCGGCAGCACGCGCGCGAGGTAGGCGAGGATGCCGTCGGGGTCGGCCTGGTAGCGCGGCCCCGGGCGGCCGCCCCAGGCGCGGTCGGGCGCGAAGGACCAGACGCCTATCAGCGCGATGACCAGCACGATGGCCTCGAGCAGCGTGTCCAGCGCGCGGAAGGCGAGCAGCACGCCGGTGATCGGGTTGGCCACGCCGGTGGCGGGCAGGCTGGGCACCACCAGCGGCGCCAGCGTCGGCACCGGCTCGGGCAGCAGCAGCACGCCGAGCACCAGCGCGGCGGTGACGCCCAGGGCCAGCAGCGCGGCGACGACGCGCGTGCCAGTGCCGGCTCCTTCGGCGGCGGCCGCGCTTTCGGTGCCGCGCAACCGGCCGACCGCGCCCAACAGCAGCGCGCCGGTCAACCCGCCGCCGATCGCCGCCTCGGTCAGCGCCACGTCGATGCCGGCCAGGCGCACCCACACCAGCGCCAGCAGCAGCCCGTAGACGACGAAGCCGGCCACGGCCAGGAAGGCCTCGCGCGCGACCACGGTCCACAGCGCCAGCCCCACCAGCAGCAGCACGACGACGCCCGCGACGACCGTCGTCATGGCCGCGTTTCCTTGCGCCGCGCCGAGCGGGCGATCAGCTGCGACACCGCGGCGCTGGACAGCATCACCAGCAGCCACACCAGCAGCAGCTTCAGCCCCATGAGCACGCCGTCCACCTGCGGCAGCAGGCCGATGACGACCAGCACCAGGCCCAGGTTGTCGGCCTTGGTCAGCGCATGCAGACGCGAGTAGGCATCGGGGAATCGCAACAACCCCACCGTGCCGGCCAGGTAGAAGAAGGCGCCGGCGACGATGGCGGCGATGCTGAAGAGGTCCAGAAGACGGCTCATCCGGCATGCTCCTCGTCGTCGCCCGGCTGATCCTGCCGCATCGCGAACTTGACGAAGGCGATTGACGCAAAGGCGCTCAACAGCGCCAGCGTCAGCGCGACGTCGAACACTGCGCTGTCGCCGGAGGCCACACCGAACAGCAGCAGCGCGCCCACGGCGCCGGACCCCAGCAGCTGCGCGGCCATCATGCGGTCGGCGCGCCCCGGGCCGCGCGCCACGCGCACCAGGCCCAGCGCCACCATCAGCACGACGAAGGCCGCCGCCGAGAGCAGGAAGTCAGCCATCGCGCCGCTCCCCCTGCAGCGCCGGTGCGTAGGCGCGTTCCTCGGCCGCCATCTGCTGCGCGACCGGCTGGCGCGTGTCCAGGCAGTGGAATTCGATGTGCTGCGGGCCATCGTCGCTGGGCACCGAGCCCGGCATCAGGCTGGCGATCAGCTCGAAGGCGCTGCGCGCCGTGCCGCGCGGCAGCTGCGTGCGGTGGTCGACGAAGCCGGGCTGCAGGTCGAGCCGCGGCGCGAACGCACGCCGCGCGACGTCCAGACCCGCCACCAGCGACTGCCACAGGAAGCGCGGCAGCAGCGTCAGCAGCCGGCCCGGCCGCACGCGGCCGCGCTCGGGCGGCAGCAGCCTCAGGCTGACCCAGGTCGCGGCGATCGTCGTCAGCACGCCGACCACCAGGTTGGCCGGCTTGGGGCTCTGGTCGACGACGATCCAGACGCCGAAGAGCAGGACGGCGCGCACGGCGGCCGCGGCCGTGCGCGAGCCGGCGGGTGCGGGGTCGGTCCGGGCCGGGCGCATCGTCATGCGGCGGCTCGTGCCGGTGCGGCGTCGCTGTCGCTGTGGACGCTGACACCCATGCTGCTCAGCCGGTCGTAGAGCCGGGCCTCGGCGCCGATCGGCCACCAGTCGTAAAGGAAGATGCCCAGCGGATGCCAAAGTGCGACCCAACCGCCGATCACCAGACTTTCTTCGATCAGCCGGCCGTAGCGCGCCTTGCTGAACACACCGCCGATCCATTCGCCGACCACGATGGCGACCGACAGGAACACCAGGCCGATGAACAGGCTGATGCGCCCGGTACGGAACAGCTTTCGCAAACGGCGCCGGGCCGCCACGGCGCGGCGTCGGAAGTACTCGTGCACCGCGTCGCCCAGCGTCGCGGCAGCCGCGTCCCCAGGCTGGCCCAGGTGCACCACCAGCGCCAGGCGCGCGCGGGATGGCTGCTCCTGCGCCCAGTCGACGATGTAGGCCGCGGCCTTGGGGTCGAGGTCGCGCTCGCGAAACGGCGCAGGGTCCATGGTGTCGAACAGATGCTGGGCATCGGCCAGGCGCAGCTCCAGCACCGCCACGGCCGCATCGCCGGTGCGCGCGCCGGGAGCGGAATAGGCACTCATCGCCGACACCCCTCGTCCTCAGGCTGCCGCGGGCGCTGGTGCCACCGCGACTTCCTTGCCCAGGATCGCCACGTACAGCGTCGGCAGGACCACCAGCGTCAGCACCGTGGCCACCAGCAGGCCGCCCATGATGGCGAAGGCCATCGGGCCCCAGAACACGGTGGGTGCGATCGGCAGCAGGCCGAGCACGGTGGAGATCGCGGTCAGCATCATCGGCCGGAAGCGGTTGGTGGCGCAGCTCAGCACCGCGTCGAGCACGCCGCGGCCAGTGGCACGCTCCTCCTCGATGGAGACGACCAGGATCACCGCGTTCTTGGCGATCATGCCGATCAGCGCCAGGATGCCGAGGATGGCGACGAAGCCCAGCGGCCGGTTGAACACCAGCAGCGACAGCACCACGCCGATCAGCCCCAGCGGCATGATCGCCACCACCATCGCCATGCGGCGGAAGCTGACCAGCATGACCATCATTGCCAGCAGCATCAGCACGATCATCAGCGGCACCACCGCGAACACCGAGGCCTGCGAGATCTGGCTCTCCTCGAACAGGCCGCCGGTCGCGACCTTGTAGTCCTTGGGCAGCCTGGCGCTGAACTCGGCGACCTTCGGCGCCAGCGCTTCCACGACGCTGTCGGGCAGCACGCCGCGGTTGACATCGGCGCGCACCGTCAGCGTCGGCACGCGGTCGCGGCGCCACACCAGCGGGAACTCCTGGTCCTCGGCGATGGAGGCGAACTGCTTCAGCGGCACCATGCGCCCGCTGGGTGTGGGCACCTGCAGCGAGGCCAGCGACTGGAACGACGCGCGCTCGGCATCGGTGGCGCGCACCAGCGCGTTGACCAGGTAGATGTCGTCGCGTACCTGCGTCACCACGGTGCCGGAGATCGCGGCGTTGAGCACGCTGGCGATGGCCGCCGAACTGACGCCGAGCTGGCGCGCCTGGTCCTGGTTGATCTTGACGCGCAGCTGGCGCGCCGGCTCCATCCAGTCGAAGTGCACATGGCGCGTGCGCGTGTCGCTGCCGATCACCTGCGCCAGCTCCATCGACAGGCGCCGCACCTCGTCCTTGTCCGGGCCCGAGACACGGTACTGCAGCGGCCAGCCCACCGGCGGGCCCAGCTCCAGCGGCGAGACCCGGCTGACGACCTCCGGGAACTGCTCGGCCAGCACCTTCTCCAGCTTGTCGTGCAGCCGCTCGCGCGACTCCAGGTTCTTGGCGACGATGACGAACTGGCTGAAGAAGGGGTTGGCCAGCTGCACGTCCAGCGTCAGGATGAAGCGGATCGCGCCGCGGCCGACGTAGCTGCTGAAGTGGTCGACGTCGGGGTCGGCCTTCAGGATCGCCTCCAGCCGCTTGACCTCGGCCTCGGCGGCGAAGATCGACGCGTTCTGGCGCAGCGTCAGGTTCACCGTCAACTCGGGGCGGTCGCTGGACGGGAAGAACTGCCGCGACACCTGGCCGGACAGGACCAGCGCGGCGACGAAGGCGGCGAGCGTGATGCCGATGGTCAGCCACTTCATGCGGATCGCGCCCTTCAGCAGGCTGCCGTACAGCAGCACCAGCTTGCCCGGCTTGGGCTCGGTCTCCTGCTGCTTCGGCGGCTTCAGCAGCGCCTTGCCGATCAGCGGACCGAAGATCACCGCCACCAGCCAGCTGACGAGCAGCGAGATCGCGACCACCGAGAAGATCGCGAAGGTGTACTCGCCGGCGTTGCTCTTGGCAAAGCCGATCGGCACGAAGCTGGCGATCGACACCATCGTTCCGATCAGCATCGGCGCGGCCAGCGTGCGGTAGGCGAAGGTCGCGGCCTGGTCGGGACTGTCGCCGGCGCCCAGGCGGCGCAGCATCGCGTCGACCGTGGTCATCGCGTCGTCGACCAGCATGCCCAGCGCGATGATCAGCGCGCCGAGCGAGATGCGGTGCAGGTCGATGTTGGCCACGTCCATCACCGCGAACACGATCGCCATCGTCAGCGGAATGGCCAGCGCCACCACCGCGCCCGGGCGCACGCCCAGGCTGACGAAGCTGCACACCAGGATGATGACGATGGCCTGCCACAGCGAGGTCATGAAGTCGCCGATCGCCAGGTCGACGGTGACCGCCTGGTCGGCAACCAGCGTGGTCTCGACGCCCACCGGCAGGTTGGCCTTGATGTCGGCCATCAGCTTGCGCACGTTGTCGCCCAGCGCCAGGATGTCACCGGCATCGCGCATCGCGATCGCCAGGCCGATGGCCGGCTGGCCGTTGACGCGGAACATCGGCTGCGGCGGATCGGTGAAGCCACGCCGCACGGTGGCGATGTCGCCGAGGCGGAAGATGCGCTCGCCGGAGACGATGTTCACCGACTCGATGTCGGCCTCGTTGTCGAAGGCCCCGGTGACGCGCAGGAACACGCGCTCCTGCTCGCCCTGCATCGTGCCGGCCGGCCGCACCAGGTTCTGCGCCTGCAGCGTGGCCACGATCTGGTTCAGATTCAGCCGCAGGCCGGCCAGCCGCTCCAGCGAGAACTCGATGGTGATCTGCTCGTCCTGCGCACCCAGCACCTCGATCTTCGACACGTCGGGCACCTGCAGCAGCCGCGAGCGCGCGGCCTCGACGTAGTCGCGCAACTCGCGGAAGTTGAAGCCGTCGGCGGTGAACGCGTAGATGATGCCGTAGGTGGCGCCGAAGTCGTCGTTCATGAACGGCCCGAGCACGCCCTGCGGCAGCTGGTGGCGCATGTCGCCGATGTTCTTGCGCACCTGGTACCAGAGGTCGGGCACCTTCTCCGGCGGCGTCGATTGCTTCAGGTCGACGAAGATCGTCGTCTGCCCGGCGATGGTGTAGCTGCGCACGCGGTCGAGGAAGTCGGTCTCCTGCAGCGTGCGCTCCAGCCGCTCGGTCACCTGCTTCAGCGTCTCGTCCACCGTCGCGCCGGGCCAGGCGGCGGCCACGACCATGGTGCGGAAGGTGAAGGCCGGGTCCTCGCCTCGGCCCAGCTTCATGAACGACATGACGCCGGACACCAAGGCCACGATCATCAGGAAGATGACCAGCGAGCGCTTCTTCAGCGCCCATTCCGACAGGTTCGGACCGATCACGAGCGGGCCTCCAGCAGCCGCACCTTCTGGCCCGGGCGCAGCGCCTGCGCACCCGCGGTGACGACCACGTCACCCGGCTTCAGCCCGGAGGCCACCTGCACGCTGTTGGCGTCGGCGCCGCCCAGTTCGATGTTGCGCAGCGAGACGGTGCCGGAGGCCTTGTCAACCACCCACACCGCGGTCTTGCCGTCGGCGCGCACCAGCGCGGTGGCCGGCACCTGGATCGCCGGTGCGCCGGCGAGCTTCATGCGGCCGGTGACGGTGCTGCCCAGGCGCATCGCCGGCGGCGGGTCGATCAGCCGCACGCGCACCGCGAAGGTGCCGGTGACCGGGTCGGCACGCGGCGACACTTCGCGCACGCGGCCGACGGCGCTGACCGCCGGGTCCATCGCCAGCGCCACGCTGAGGTCGTAGTTGGCAGCCCCGGCCGCAGGGCCGGCCTTGCCCGCGGAGACGACGATCTTCGGATCCAGCGGCGCGGCATCCTTGATCTGCGCCGGCACGTCGAAGACCGCGTCGCGCGCGCCTTCGCGCGCCACCTGCACCACCATGCGCCCGGCGCCGACCACCTCGCCCGGCTCGGGGCCGCGCGCGGTGACGACACCGGCGACATCGGACACCAGCCGGGTGTAGCTCAGCCGGTTCTGCGCCAGCGCGACCTGGCTCTGCAGCGACTGCACCTGCGCCTCGGCCGACTGCAGCAGCGCCTTGGCCTGCTCGTACTGGGCCCGCGCGACCGCGTCCTCGGCCACCAGGTCGCGCATGCGCTCGTAGTTGCTGCGCGCCTCGACCAGCTGCGCATTGGCGCCGGCCAGTTGCGCGCGCACCGACTGCAGCGAGCTTTCCTCGTTCTGCGGGTCGAGCCGGGCGATCAGCTGGCCCGGGCGCACGTTGTCGCCGATTTCCACCGCGCGCTCGATCAGCCGGCCGTCGATGCGGAAGGACAGGTTGATCTCGTTCTGCGCCTGCACCGTGCCGGTGAGCATCACGACGTTGCCGGCTTCGCGGGACGCCACGGTGACGGCGCGCACCGGCCGCACCTCCGGCGGCGGGGGTTCCACCTCGCGCGCACAACCGGCGAGCAGTGCCAAGAGCGGCAGCGCGGCCCACGCGAGCGCGCGCGACCCGGTCGGATTCGGCGTACGGAAGGCAGTTGGGATGGACACGGAACGGCTCCTGGAAGTCGATGCCGGCGACAGGCCGGGACGGATGGGGTAAGGCGCCGCGATCATGCCAGCGTGGCCGCGGCGCCGATGACGGCCGCCGACACCACGAACAGGCCCAGCAGCAGCGGCCAGACGAAGCGCAGGAATTTGTCGTAGCCGACCTTGGCGATGGCCAGCCCGCCGACGAGCACGACGCTGGTCGGCGAGAACATCAGCGCCAGCCCGTGGCCCATGATCCAGGCGGTGATGGTGGTGGCGCGGCTGACGCCGGCAAAGTCGGCCAGCGGCGCCAGCAGCGGCATCGCCAGCGCACCGTGGCCCGAGCTGGACGGGATCAGCATGCCCAGCGGCACGTTCACCAGCACCGTCAGCAGCGTGAACAGGCCGGCCGACGCGCCGCTGACCGCCTGCTCCATCGAGTGCAGGATCGTGCCCATGGTCTGCGTGTTGTTCATGATCGCCGACACGCCGCCGGCCAGCAGCACGACCATCGCCGGGCCCAGCATGTCGGCGGCGCCGGCCGCGATCAGCTTGACCGTCTGCTTCTCGCCCATGCGCGCGACGAAGCCGACCGCCACCGAGGCGACGATGAACAGCATCGACAGCTCGGGGAACCACCAGTTCAGCTCGAACCAGTAGGGCGCGACGGCGACCTGGTGGGTGCCGTAGTAGTCGGCCGGCGCGGCGCGGCCGCCGAGCACCGCCGACCACGGGATCACCGAGAAGATCATCAGCGCGAACGCCGCCACGGTGATGGCCAGCACCGCCTTCTGCATGCCGCTCAACCGGGCCTGCGGCGCGTCCGGCGCCGTGGCCGGCTCGGCTGCGGCCTCGTCGGCCGCGTCGCCGGCCAGCAGCGACGCCGACGGGTCGCGCTGCACGCGCACCGCATAGCGCAGCACCCAGCCCACCGCCATCGCCGTCAGCACCACCCACAGCAGCAGCCGCAGGCCGATGCCCTCGCCGATCGACACGCCGGCCTCGCCGGCGGCCACGCCGATCGAGAACGGGTTGACGGTGGCCGCCATCACACCGACCAGCGCGCCGAGGATGATCATCGCCGCGGTGACCAGCCGGTCGTAGCCGAGCGCGGCCATCAGCGGCATGAAAAGCGCATAGAAGCCCAGCGTCTCGACCGAGAAGCCCATGGTCGAGCCGAGCAGCGAAAACAGCACCATCACCGCGGTGATCAGCAGCCAGCCCTTGTCGCGCAGCCGGTGCGCCAGCGCGGCGACGGCGACTTCCAGCGCCTTGGTCGCGAAGCTCACCGAGATGAAGGCGCCGATCGCCATGATGAAGGTGATGACGCCGATCTGCCCGGCCATGCGGCCCAGCGTCTCGGTGTCGATGAAACCCGATTCGGGGTTGCGCAGCCCATAGACGCCGTTCACCGGCGACAGCACCAGCTGCCGCACCGTGTCGGCCAGGCTCAGCGGCGACGGCGTGCGTTCGTAGGTGCCGGGGATCGGCGAGCCGTCGGCATCGACCTGGTAGCGGCCCGAGGGCACGAACAGCGCCGCCACCCACACCAGCAGCGTGGCGATGGCCAGCGTGGCCACCGCGCCCGGAAATCGGGACTGGCTGCGCGGCGGTTTCGCCTCGGCTTCGACGTCGCTGGCCGCCATGCCCTGTGTGTCGCTCCGGCCGCGCCGATCAGAAGTCCACCGGGTCGCGGATGATCGGGCAGGTCATGCAGTGGCCGCCGCCGCGGCCGCGGCCGAGCTCGGCGCCGACGATGGTGATGACCTCGATGCCGGCCTTGCGCAGCAGCGTGTTGGTGTAGGTGTTGCGGTCGTAGGCGTAGACCACGCCGGGCGACGCGCACACCAGGTTCGCGCCGCTGTCCCACTGCGTGCGCTCGCGCTGGTAGTCGCTGCCGCCGGCCTCGACGACGCGCAGCTTCTTGAAGCCCAGCGCCTGCGCGACCACGTCGACGAAGGGCTTCTTCTCGGCGTGGAACTCGACCCCGCTGGGGTGGCTGCTGGGCCGGTACGAGAAGGTGGTGGTCTTGGCCAGGAAATCCGGCGCCAGCAGCACGCAGTCGCGGTCGGCGAAGGTGAACACCGTGTCCAGGTGCATCGCGGCACGGATCTTCGGCATCGCGGCGACGATCACGCGCTCGGCCGCGCCCTTCTTGAACAGCGTCGCCGCGAGCTGGCTGATGGCCTGGCGCGAGGTGCGCTCGCTCATGCCGATCAGCACGTTGCCCTTGCCGATCGGCATCACGTCGCCGCCTTCGAGCGTGGCCAGGCCGTGGTCCTGCGTCGGGTCGCCCCACCAGACGTTGACCTTGCCGGCGAAGTCGGGGTGGAACTTGTAGATCGCGGTGGTGAGGATGGTTTCTTCGTGCCGCGCCGGCCAGTACAGCGGGTTCAGCGTCACGCCGCCGTAGATCCAGCAGGTGGTGTCGCGGGTGTACAGCGTGTTCGGCAGCGGCGGCAGCAGGTATTCGGTAACACCGGCGGCTTCCTTGACGACCTTCAGCGCCTTGCCGCCGGCCGACTCGGGGAAGTCGTTCGTCGACAGCCCGCCGATCAGCGTCTCGGCCAGGTCGCGGTCGCTCAAGCCCTCGAGGTAGCTGCGCAGCTCGTCGATGAAGCCCAGGCCGACCTGGTTCGGCACCACCTGGTTGTCGAGGATCCACTGCTTGCCCTCGGGCACGGCCACCGTCTCGGCCAGCAGGTTGTGCATCTCGACGACCTCGATGCCGCGGTCGCGCATCTTCATCATGAAATCGAAGTGGTCGCGCTTGGCGTTCTCGACCCACAGCACGTCGTCGAACAGCAGCTGGTCGCAGTTGCTGGGCGTCAGCCGCGCATGCGCGCGCCCCGGCGCGCAGACCATCACCTTGCGCAGCTGGCCGACCTCGGAGTGCACGCCGAAGACGGGTTCGCCGTGGGCGGCTGCGCTCTTGGCCGCGCTCTTGGCCGCGCTCTTGGCCGCGCTCTTGCCTGCGCCTTTGGCCGCGGGCTTGCCGGATGCCTTCTTGCTGCTGGTTGCCATGCTTGCCTCCTGGGGTGGACGGGGGGTGCCGCAGAAAATGGAATCAGAGGGCGATCGCGCCGCTGGCGAGGCCGTAGACGCCGTACAGCGCCGCGGCCACGATCACGCCGAAGATCACCCAGTCGCTGGTCTTGTCGAAGACCGGCTTGCCCTGCTCGCGCCGGGCGATGAAGTACAGGATCGTGCCCGGGGCGAACAGGATCGCGGCCAGCAGGATGTAGCGCAGCCCGCCGGCCCAGAGCATGAACACGGTGTAGAGCACGGCAATGCCGGCCAGCACCAGGTCGCGCTGGCGCTCTTCGGGGCGCAGCTCGTAGGTCTCGCCGCGGCGGGCGATCATCAACCCGTAGGCGGCGACCAGGAAGTACGGGATCAGCGTGGTCGCGCTGGTCAGGTTGAGCATCAGCGTGAAGGCGTCGCGCGACCAGTAGGTGCTGACGACGATGATCTGGATGATGATGCTGGTCCACCACATCGCCACGTGGGGCACCCCGTTGCCGTTGGTCCTGGCGAAGGCCTTGGGCATGTCCTTGGACTTGCCGGCGGCGAACATCACCTCGGCGCAGATCAGCGCCCAGGCCAGGTAGGCGCCGAGCACCGACACCAGCAGGCCGACGCTGACGAACACCGCACCCCAGGGCCCGACCACCGACTCCAGCACGCCGGCCATCGACGGCTGGCGCAGCCCGGCGATGTCGGCCCGCTGCAGCACCGCGTAGGGCAGCAACGTCACCAGCACCATCAGCCCGGTGACGCCGACGAAGCCGACGATCGTCGCCCAGCCCACGTCCTTGCGTTCCTTGGCGTAGCGCGAGTACACGCTCGCGCCCTCGATGCCGATGAAGACGAACACCGTCACCAGCATCGTCGCCTGCACCTGCTGGAACAGCCCGGCCGTCAGGTCGCCGCCGTACAGGTTGGCGCTGAACAGATCCAGCTTGAACGAGAAGAACAGGATCACGATGAACAGCAGGATCGGGATGACCTTGGCCACCGTGACGATGCTGTTGATGAACGCCGCCTGCTGCACGCCGCGCAGGATCAGGAAGTGGAACAGCCAGATGCCGACCGACGCGACGACGATCGCCACCACCGTGTTGCCGTCGCCGAAGATCGGGAAGAAGGCGCCGAGCGTGGACTTGATCAGCACCCAGTACGACACGTTGCCGATGCAGCTGCCGATCCAGTAGCCGAAGGCCGACAGGTGGCCCGGGTAGTCGCCGAAGCCGGCCTTGGCATAGGCGAAGACGCCGGCGTCGAGGTCGGGCTTGCGCTCGGCCAGCGCCTGGAACACGCGCGCCAGCATGTACATGCCGGTGCCGGCGATGACCCAGGCGATGACCGCGCCGAGCGGCCCGGTGGCATTGGCGAAGGTGCGCGGCAGCGAGAAGATGCCCGCGCCGACCATGCCGCCGACGACCATCGCCGTCAGCGCCATCCGTGTCATCTTCTGCTCGCCGGCCATCACGTCTCCTGTTCGGTTGCCCTGCCCGCCACCGGCTCCACCCGGCGGAACCGGGCAAAGCCGCGCATGCTGCCCGCTGCCGACCAAAGGTCCATCCCTAGCTGCCCCGGCCGTGCGTGTGCCCGACGCCGGTCAGAAGTCCACGCGCAGCGTGATCCAGATCTCGGTCGAGCTGTAGTTCGCCGCGAGGATGTTGCTGCTGTCGCGGATGTAGAGGATCTCGGGGTTCAGCGACCAGTTCGGCAGGAACTGCCAGGTCAGGCCGCCGCCGACCTCGTACAGGTTGTCGTTGCGCGTGCCGATGCCGACCAGGCTGTCGCCCGGCTGGCCGAGCCGCTCGATGTTGTAGCGGTCGTTCTGCCACCAGAAGAAGGCGAAGCCGCCGAGGTTCTCGGTGATGCTGAAGTTGACCGACGGCGACAGGCCGAAGAAGTTGGCGTCGCCGTCCGGCCGCTCGGTGTTGAATTCGCGCCCGGCCTGGCCGTCGAGCGAGACGCTGGCCTTGCCGTCCAGCATGGAGTGGGTCCAGCCGGCGGTGGCCTCGACGATGTTGCGCGTGCGCTCGCGCAGCCGGCCGGTCGGATAGCGGCGCTGCCGCACCTCGAGCCCGGCGGACACCTGGTTGTCCTCGTCCAGACGCAGCCGGTACTGGCCGTAGGCGCCGAAGTCGTTGCGGTAGGTGCTGTCGCCGCGATAGCTGACCCGGCCGCGCAGGCCGGCGATCCAGTTGCCTTCGCCGACGTTGCGGCTGACGGCGCCGTTCCAGCGCAGGTCGGAGTCGTTGCGCCGGCCTTCGGCGTCGTAGTCCCTGAATCGGTAATCGAGGCTGCCGACCAGCGCGTAGGCGTCGTCCCGTTCGACGTTCAGGCGGCCGCCGACGCGGGCCGCGAAGAAGGCGTCGTTGCGCGGCCCGCCGCCGCTGGCGCCGATGCGGTAGTTGCCGTAACCGAGCAGCGCATAGCCGCTGGCGAGCAGCCGCCGGCCCTCGGCATAGGCACGCGCCGCGTCGGCGTAGATCTCGGCCTGCGACTCCAGGTCGGGCGGCAGGTCGTCGAAGCGCAGCACGGTCTCGAACTCGATCTTCGCGCGCGCGTAGTCGCCACGCGCCAGGTAGGCGCGGCCCAGGCCGAGATGCGCCTCGATGGACCCGGGCTGCAGCGCGAGCGCGGCGGCGAACAGCGCCCGGGCCTCGTCGGCCCGGCCGGTGCGCAGCGCCGCCTCGCCGAGCAGCAGGTTGAATGCGGCGTCGTCCCGGGTCGTCGCTTGCAGCGGCTGCAGCAGCTGGTAGGCCTGCGGGTACTGGCCGTCGGCCAGCAGCTGGCGCGCGCGCGGCAGGTCGGCTTCGGCCGCGCCCGCCATCGCATGGAGGAAAACGAGCAGGCCGGCGGCCACGCGCCGACCGCGGCCGGTGCCTGCCGGCGCGCGGTCGCGCAGAGTGATGCAGCGTGGACTCAACCCCTGGCCTCGTCGTTCTCTTCTGGCGACGAAATGTAGACCGCCGGAAGCCGCCGATGGCCCCGGTTGTGGAGCCGACCCTATGCTGCTTCGTCATCGACCGATAATCGCCGCTCATTCCCCGCCGGCCCCGCCTCGGGCGAGGACCCCTTGCAGGAACGGGCGCCAGATGTCTCCGAATCCGCTGATCCAACGCCTGCCGCGCCACCTGAAGCTGGGCGAGTTGCGCGTCTTCGTCGCCGTGCTCGAGCATTGCAGCTTCCGCAAGGCGGCGGCGGCGCTGCACCTGACCCAGCCGGCGGTGACGAAGGCGATCGCCAGCCTGGAGGAGACGCTGGGGTTCCGGCTGTTCGACCGCATCGCCAACGGCGTCGAACTGACCGTGCACGGCGCCGCCTTCGCGCCGCGGGCGACGGCCGTGTTCGACGAACTGCGGCGCGCCGCGCAGGAGCTGACGCTGATCGACCGGGGCGCGACCGGCACCCTGCGCGTGGGCATCGTGCCGATGCCGGCGATCCCGTTCCTGCCGGTGGCGCTCGGCCGGCTCGCCGACGAACACCCGGGCATCCTCGCGACGGTGGTCGAGGCGCGCGAAGCCGAGCTGCTCGACCGGCTGCGCAAGCGCGACATCGAGGTCGCGATCCTGCGCATGGCGCTGGTCGACCCGCCGGAGGATCTGCGCGTGGATCGGCTGTTCGACGAGCGGCTGTGCGTCGTCGCGCGCCGCGAGCACCCGCTGGCCGGGCGCAGCGGCCTCGACTGGGCCGAGCTGCTGCGCCAGCGCTGGGTGATGCCGCCGGCCGACTGCTACTTCTTCGAGCACGTGCAGCGCACGCTCGACCGGCTCGGCCTGCCGATGCCGGCGCACACGGTCGAGGCCTTCTCGATCAACATCCAGTTCGGCATGGTGCTGCACGCCGGCCTGCTGTCCTTCGGCATGCGCTCGCAGGTCAGCTTCGCGCCGGGCAAGGACTTCATCGTCCGCCTGAACGTCGACCTGCCGGTCGACGGCACCCAGGTGGCCGCGGTGTCGCTGAAGTCGCACGAGCCGGGCCCGCTGGCGCGGCTGCTCGTGGCGCAGATCCGGGAGCTGGCGAGCGCGCCGCCTGCCCCACCGCCGGGCGTCCGGCAACCGCGGCTGCCGCTGCGCGCCGACTCCTGAGCGCCCCTGGGCCGGCCCCTGCCGGCCGGGTCCCGCCGCGGGGAAGCAGGCAAGTGCCCGGAGCGCCGTTGGCCATGAGGCTCGGGCGCGCTTGACGCACGCCCGCGTGCGGCGACAATCGCGCGCCGCGCCGCGGGCCCCCTGCGACCTTCCCCGGGGTGCACGTGCAGCGCGCAGCGCCGCACCGGCGCGCCGCGCGGTCGGCGCTCTCTTCCAACAACCTGGCACATCGACATGAGCAACTTCTGGGACGTGGTCTGGCTGATGGTCTCGACCTTCTTCTTCGTCGCCTACCTGATCATCATGTTCCAGATCGTGGTCGACCTGTTCCGCGACTCCGAGCTCGGCGGCGGCTCGAAGGTGCTGTGGGTGCTCGGGCTGATCTTCCTGCCGGTGTTCACCGCGATCGTCTACATCGTCGCCCGCGGCAAGGGCATGGCTCAGCGCCAGCAGGCCAGCATGCAGAAGGCCAAGGCCGACACCGAGGCCTACATCAAGGAGGTGGCGGGCAAGTCGCCCGCCCAGCACATCGCCGAGGCGAAGGCGCTGCTCGACGCCGGCACCATCAGCGCCGCCGAGTTCGAACGGCTGAAGGCGAAGGCGCTGTCCTGACCGCCGCCCGCGGTGCACCCGCGGTGATCGGCCGATAACTGCGTTTGTGCTGCCGCGGGGCGGCGGCTGGCTACAGTCGCGCCCCGGGGCGGACCTCGGCCGCACGGCCGCGCCCCTCGCGACCGGCCCGGCGCGCGGCCCCGGGCCAACCCACGAAATCCCCGACCCATGAACAAGCGTGAACTCATCGCCGGCGGCCTGTCGCTGGCCGCCCTGTCCGTCCTCGGCAGCGGCTGCACCACCACCAGCGGCGCCGCCGGCGATCCGGCCGCCCAGCGCAAGGCCATCGATGCCGGTGCCGACAGCGCGCTGTCGCGCCTGTACCGCGAAGCCCGCGGCTCGCAGGAGCTGGTGCAGAGCGCGCGCGGCGTGCTGGTGTTCCCCTCCTTCGTCTCCGCCGGCTTCATCGTCGGCGGCGCCTCCGGCCAGGGCGTGCTGCGCGAAGGCGGCAAGAGCGTCAGCTACCACCGCATGACCGAAGGCTCGGTGGGGCTGCTCGCCGGCGCGCAGTCGCAGGCGGTGTTCCTGCTGTTCATGACCGAGGACGCGCTGAAGCGCCTCCGCTCCAGCAACGGCTGGACCGTCGGCGCCGACGCCTCGGTCGCGCTGCTGACGGTGGGCGCCGACGCCCGCGTCACCTCGCAGACGGCGCAGCAGCCGGTGGTCGGCTTCGTGCTGACGAACAGCGGCATCATGGGCAACCTGAGCCTCGGCGGCAGCCGCATCACGCCGCTGAACCTGGGCTGACGGCAGCGCCGGCCGCGGGCCGGCGCGAACCGTAGCGGTGCGCGTAGACCCAGGTGAACTCGGCGCCGAACAGGAAGATCTGCGCCGAGTAGTACACCCACAGCAGCACGACGATCAGCGAGGCCGCGGCGCCGAAGGCCGAGGTGATGCCGCTGCGGCCGATGTACAGCCCGATCAGGAACTTGCCGGCGACGAACAGCGCCGAGGTCACCGCTGCGCCGACCCAGACGTCGCGCCAGTGGATGCCGGCGCGCGGCATGATCTTGTAGATCATCGCGAACACCGCGGTCACGAGCAGCAGGCTCAGAGCGACCTCGCTCGCGCCGCTGAAGCTGGCCCAGCTGTCGGATTCCGGGTCCCACCAGCGGCTGAGCGCGTTCATCGCCGCACTGAACGCGAGCGAGACGATCAGCAGGAAGCCGATGCCGAGGATCAGGCCGAAGGACAGCAGGCGCGCGCGCACGATGCCCCACAGGCCGGCGTTGGCCGGCCGCTGCGGTGCGCGCCAGATGCGGTCGAGCGAGTCCTGCAGCTCGGCGAAGACCGAGGTCGCGGCGACGAACAGCACGATCACGCCGAACACCGCCGCCGGCACGTTCTGCGCCGGCCGGCGCGCGCTCTCGAGCAGCCCCTGCACCGCGCGCGCGCCGGGGGTGCCGAGCAGGCCCTGCAGCTGGACGTAGATCTCGCCGCGCGCGGCCTCCTCGCCGAAGACGAAGCCGGCGACCGCGATCACGATCAGCAGCAGCGGCGCGACCGAGAAGATCGTGTAGAAGGCCAGCGCCGCACCCATGCTCTGCGCGTGGTCCTTCACCCAGTTCAGCGCGGCGTCGCGGAACAGCGCACCGACGGCCCGGGCGAGCCGGCGCATTCAGACCCGCCCGCTTCGGGACAGCAGCACCGCCACCGGCCGCGTGCCCGGGAACTCGGAGAACACGATCGTCACGATCGCGGTGATCGGCACCGCCAGGAACGCACCGGGGATGCCCCACAGCTCGGACCACAGCGCCAGGCTGATCAGGATCGCGAACGGGCTCAGGTTCAGCGAGTTGCCCATCACCATCGGATCGAGGAAGTTGCCGATCACGAACTGCACCGCGGTCAGCCCGAGCACCAGGGTCAGCACCGCTGCCGGCTCCTGGAACTGCACCACCGCCATCAGGCCCGGCAGCAGCACGCCGAGCACCGAGCCGACGTAGGGCACGAAGTTCAGGAACGCGGTCAGTACCGCCCACAGCGCCGCGAACTCCAGCCCGTACAGCCGCAGCACCGCATAGCTGACCGCGCCGAGCAGCAGGCTGATGAGCGTCTTCAGCGCCAGGTACGAGCCGATGCGGCGGTTGATCGCGCCGATCACCTCGCGGATGCGCGCGACACGCTTCGGGTCGTCCGACAGGTTCGCGAGCTTGGCGTCGAACGAGCGGCGTTCGATCAGCAGGAAGGTCGCGTACAGGAAGACGACGACGAAGGTCACCAGGATCGAGCCGACCGAGGCCATCAGCGAGGTGGCCAGCCGCTGCAGGTTGATCTGCGCCAGCAGCTCCTGGCGCAGCGTTGCCCAGGTCGGCTCGGTCTCGACGCCGAAGAAGACCGCGAGCTGCTGGATCGCCGCCAGCAGCGACTGCTGGTACTGCGGCGCGAGCGCGAGCGCGCGCTCCTTGTTCGCCATGACCAGGTAGGCCAGCAGGAAGAAGGCCAGGCCGATCACGCCGATCGAGAACAGGTAGCGCAGCTGCAGCGGCAGCCGCGGCCCGAGCGCGGGCAGCCGCTGCAGCGCGTGCGCCAGGCCGACGATCACGTAGACGATGACCGCGCCGAGCACGGCCGGCACCAGGATCTTCTGGCCGATGTAGAGCACCCAGCCGACGATCAGGATCAGCACGGTGCCGTGCACCAGGGCGCGAAGTCGTTCCATCGGGGCGGCCGCAGCGGAGCGCGAAGGGGCCGCAGTGTGCCCGAAGGCCGGCCGCCTGCGGCCGCGGTGGCGCGCCGTCGGCCGGGCCGCAGGTCCCTAGAATCCGACTCGGTCGCAACCGGGAGGCGTGCATCGTGTTCGGAACGGGTTGGTCCTGCGCCATTGCCCTCGCCCTCGCCTGCGGGCTGGGCCTGGCCGGCTGCATGCCGCGCACCGACGGCCCGCCGGCCGCGGCGGTGCCCGACCCGGCGCACAACAGCCGCAACGCGCTCGACTGGGCCGGCACCTACGAAGGCGTGACGCCCTGCGCCGACTGCCCCGGCATCCGGCTGCGGCTGACGCTGCACGCCGACGGCCGCTACGAGCTGAGCACGCAGTACCTCGACCGGCAGCCCGCGGCGCAGACGGTGCAGGGCCGCTTCGCCTGGAACGCCGCCGGCAACACCGTCACGCTGGACGCGGCCGGTGCGAACCGGCAGTTCCGCGTCGGCGAAGGCCGGCTGCTGCTGCTCGACCGCGACGGCAGCGTGCCGTCGTGGAGCGCGCCGGGCCGCGTGCTGACGCGGCGGCCCGCCGGCTGACACGGTCGGTGAACCGGCCCCGATCCTCTCCTCCCCTCGGAAGCCCCATGCCCCGCACACCGCTGCGCACCTTCACTCTGCTCGCCGCCCTGGCCGCCGCCGC
>JAFLDG010000269.1 GCA_017302495.1 Burkholderiales bacterium | reverse complement strand
CGAGTTCGTCGAGGTCGAAGGGCTTGGGCAGGTAGTCGTCGGCGCCGCTGTTCAGGCCGAGGATGCGGTCGCCGACGGTGCCGCGTGCGGTCAGGATCAGCACCGGCGTGCGCAGCCCCTCGGCGCGGGCATCGCCGAGCACCTGCAGGCCGTCGCGCCCGGGCAGGCTCAGGTCGAGCACGACGACGTCGGGCACGCTGGCGCGCCAGCGGTCGAGCGCGCGTTCGCCGTCGCTGCAGCCGACGACCTGCAGCCCGCCGGCACGCAGCGCGCGCTGCAGCGTCGCCTGCATCGCCGGGTCGTCCTCGATCAGCAGAACCTTCATCGTCGGCGATGCGTCAGGCGCGCGAGTCTGCATCGGCGCCGCGGCCGGCCGGGGGGGCGGGGATCCGCACTTTCCCTAGGTCGCCGGACAGCCGACTGACAGTGTTTATGTGGAACATTGGCCCGTTCCTCATTTCTCGACCGGAGACCCGCATGCGTCGTGACGACTTCCTGAAGAGCCTCGCTGCCCTGGCTGCCGCCGGGGCGCTGCCGCTGGCCGCCCGCGCCCAGGGCGCGAACCTGAAGATGATGATCCCGGCCAACCCCGGCGGCGGCTGGGACAGCACCGGCCGCGCGCTCGGCAAGGCGCTGCAGGAAGCCGGCGCCGCCGCCACCGTCAGCTACGACAACAAGGGCGGCGCCGCCGGCACGATCGGCCTGGCGCAGTTCGTCAACAGCACCAAGGGCGACGGCAATGCGCTGATGGTGATGGGCGCGGTCATGCTCGGCGGCATCATCACCGGCAAGCCGCCGGTGCAGCTGAGCCAGGCGACGCCGATCGCCCGGCTGACGAGCGAGTACAACGTCTTCGTGCTGCCGGCGAACTCGCCGTTCAAGACGATGAAGGACGTGGTCGAGCAGCTGAAGAAGGACCCCGGCAGCGTCAAGTGGGGCGGCGGTTCGCGCGGCGCGACCGAGCACATCGCCGCGGCGATGCTCGCGCGCGACGTCGGTGTCGACCCGTCGAAGATCAACTACGTCGCGTTCCGGGGCGGCGGCGAGGCGACCGCGGCGATCCTCGGCGGCAACGTCACGATCGGCGGCAGCGGCTACAGCGAGTTCGCCGAATACATCAGCACCGGCAAGATGAAGGCGATCGGCGTCACGTCGGAGGCGCGGCTGAAGGGCATCGACGTGCCGACGATGAAGGAGATGGGCTTCAACGTCGTCATCGGCAACTGGCGCGGCGTCTACGGCGCGGGCGGCATCACGCCGGCGCAGCGCAACGCGCTGGTCGACATGATCGTCAAGGCGACGAAGTCCAAGTCCTGGGCCGAGGCGCTCGAGAAGAACGGCTGGACCCCGGCGCTGCTGACCGGTGACGCCTTCGCCAAGTTCGTCGACGACGACTTCGCGGCGCTGCGTGCGGTGATGGTCAAGTCGGGGATGATCTGATGAACCCGCGCCAGGCGCTGGTCGGTGCCGGCACGTTGCTGCTCGGCGCCGGCATCGTCGCCGGCGCGACGCAGATCTCGGCCGACGCCGGCTACGGCGGCGTCGGGCCGAACTTCCTGCCCTGGGTGGTCGGGCTGGCGCTGATCGTCTGCGGCGGCTTCCTCGTCCGGGAGGCGGCGACCGGCGGCTTCCGCGCCTTGTACGACGAAGGCGGTGGCGACGACGCGCCTGCCGACTGGGTGGCCTTCGCCTGGATGACCGCCGGCATCCTGCTGAACGCGCTGCTGATCACGACCGTCGGCTTCATCCTCAGCTGCGCGCTGTGCTTCCTGCTCGCCGAGTGCGGGCTGAGGCATGCGCAGGGGCGCCTGAGCTTCAGCCCGGCGGCGCTGCTGAAGAGTGCGGCGATCGGCATCGCGGTCTCGGCGCCGGTGTACTGGATGTTCACGAAGGCGCTGGCGATCAACCTGCCGGGGCTCACCGACACCGGGTGGTTGTAGCGATGGACATCCTGAACAGCCTGCTGCAGGGCTTCGCCACGGCGGCCACGCCGATCAACCTGCTGTGGGCGCTGCTCGGCTGCAGCATCGGCACCGCGGTCGGCGTGCTGCCCGGCATCGGCCCGGCCACCGCGGTGGCGATGCTGCTGCCGATCACGCTGAAGGTCGAGGCGACGGCGTCGATGATCTTCTTCGCCGGCATCTACTACGGCGCGATGTACGGCGGCTCGACGACCTCGATCCTGCTGAACACGCCGGGCGAGGCCGGGTCGATGGTCACGGCGATGGAAGGCAACAAGATGGCCAAGCACGGCCGCGCCGGCGCGGCGCTGGCCACCGCGGCGATCGGCTCCTTCGTCGCCGGCACGATCGCCACCGTGCTCGTCACCTTCGCCGCGCCGATCGTCGCCGAGTACGCGGTGCGGCTCGGTCCGCCCGAGTACTTCCTGCTGATGGTGCTGGCCTTCTGCACCGTCAGCGCGGTGCTCGGCGGCAGCACGCTGCGCGGGCTGACCGCGCTGTTCGTCGGCCTGGCGATGGGGCTGGTCGGCATCGACCAGATCACCGGTCAGGCGCGCTACACGCTCGGCATCCCCGAGATGATGGACGGCCTCGAGGTGGTGCTGATCGCGGTCGGCCTGTTCGCGGTGGCCGAGGCGCTGCACGTCGTGCTGTTCGAGGGCAAGGTCGTCGAGACGCAGAACAAGCTGACCAGGGTGCACATGACGCGCGACGAGTGGCGGCGCTCGTGGCCGGCGTGGATCCGCGCGACCTTCATCGGCGCGCCGTTCGGCACGATCCCGGCCGGCGGCAGCGAGATCCCGACCTTCCTCAGCTATGCGACCGAGAAGAAGCTGTCCCAGCACAAGGACGAGTTCGGCACCACCGGCGCGATCGAGGGTGTCGCCGGCCCCGAAGCGGCGAACAACGCGGCGATCACCGCGACGCTGATCCCGCTGCTGACGCTGGGGATTCCGACGTCGAACACCGCCGCGATCCTGCTCGGCGCGTTCCAGAACTACGGCATCCAGCCGGGGCCGCAGCTGTTCGACAAGAACGCCGCACTGGTGTGGGCGCTGATCGCGTCGCTGTACATCGGCAACGTGATGCTGCTGGTGCTGAACCTGCCGATGGTCGGGCTGTGGGTCAAGCTGCTGAAGATCCCGAAGAGCTACCTGTACGCCGGCATCCTGGTGTTCGCGACGGTGGGCGTGTACGGCATGCGCCAGTCGGCCTTCGACCTGTTCCTGCTCTACCTGATCGGCCTGCTCGGGCTGGTGATGCGGCGCTTCGGCTTCCCGACCGCGCCGGTGGTTGTCGGCATGATCCTCGGGCCGCTCGCCGAGGCGCAGATGCGCAACGCGCTCGCGATCGGCGAAGGCAAGTGGAGCATCTTCCTCGAGCGCCCGGGTTCGGTGGTGCTGCTGATCGTCGTGATCGCGGTGCTGCTGCTGCCGCGGCTGGCGCGGCTGCGGCGCAGGCTGAAGAACGCCTGACGGCTGTCGTCGACCACCTGAACCGCGGCCGCAACAGGCACACGCGCAGCCGGCGTCGGCCTGCTGCCGGGGCAGGGCGCGGCTATTCTTCGGGACCGCCGGCGCGTGTCGCCGGGGCCCCAAAGAGCCCGCATGGACCTGTCCCGCTTTCCACGCCGGCGCTACACCGAAGGCGCCACGCCGCTCGAGCCGCTGCCGCGCTTCAGCGCCGAGCTGGCTGCGCAATGCCCGGGCGGCCGCGGGCCCGAGGTCTGGGTCAAGCGCGACGACCTTCTCGGCCTCTTTCCCGGCGGCAACAAGACGCGCAAGCTCGAGTTCCTGGTCGCCGACGCGCTCGCGCAGGGCGCCGACACGCTGGTCACCTGCGGCGCGCCGCAGAGCAACCACTGCCGGATCACGCTCGCCGCCGCAGTGAAGGAAGGGCTGAAGTGCCGCTTCGTGATCGAGGAGCGGGTGCCGGGCAGCTACTCGCCGACCGGCGGCGGCAACCACTTCATGTTCCGGCTGCTCGGCGTCGAGGCGATCACGGTCGTGCCGGCCGGCAGCGACATGGCCGCGGCGATGCAGCAGGTCGCCGACGCGCTCGCACGCGAAGGCCGCAAGGCGTACGTGATCCCCGGCGGCGGCTCGAACGCGCTCGGCGGCCTCGGCTACGTCGCCTGCGCGCAGGAGCTGCTGCAGCAGGGCTTCGAGCGCAGCATCGGCTTCGACCGCATCGTCGTCGGCTCGGGCAGTTCGGGTACGCACGGCGGGCTGCTCGCCGGCTTCCTCGGCAACCGCGTGCGCACGCCGATCGTCGGCATCGGTGTCAGCCGCGACCCGGCCGAGCAGGAGCCGCTGGTGCACCGCGAGGCGCAGGCGGTGGCCGACCTGCTCGGCCTGGACCTGCAGGTGCCGCGCGCGGCGGTCAAGACCATCGGCGGCTACTGGCAGCCGAAGTACTCGCTGCCGAACCCGATGATGGTCGAGGCGGTGCAGTGGCTCGCGCGTTGCGAGGCGCTGCTGCTCGATCCGGTCTACACCGGCAAGACCATGGCCGGGCTGATCGGCCTCGCGCGCGCCGGCTTCTTCGTGCCCGGCGAGCGGCTGCTGTATCTGCACACCGGCGGGTTGCCGTCGCTGTTCGCCTACCAGGACGTGGTGCTCGGCGACACGCCGGTCGACCGCTAGCCCGGCGGCGATCGCCGGCTCGGCATCGGCTCGATCGGCGCCGCCCGCGGCTGCCGATGGGCGCCGGCGCGTCAGTCCGCCGCGCCGAGGGCCCGGGCCCGTTCGCGCCGGTCGCGCAGCGCGGCGGCATCGGGCGGGTCGGTGTCCCAGCCCTGCAGGTGCCGGCGCACGATGCGGCGCAGCGCGTCGATCCACTCCGGCCGGTCGTTCAGCGCGCCGAGGTAGTGGAACTCGCGCCCGCCCGCCTGCAGGAAGGCCGCGCGAGCCTCCTGGTCGATCTCCTCGAGCGTCTCCAGGCAGTCGGCGACGAAGCCCGGGCAGATCACGTCGACGCGCGCGGCGCCGTCGCGCGCGAGCTGCTGCAGCGTCGGCTCGGTGTAGGGCTGCAGCCAGCGCGCCTTGCCGAAGCGGCTCTGGAAGGTGACCCGGTGCTGCTCCGCCGGCAGGCCGAGCCGTTCCGCGAGCAGGCGCGCGGTCTTCAGGCACAGGCAGTGGTACGGATCGCCGAGCTGCAGCGTGCGCTCGGGCACGCCGTGGAAGCTCATGACCAGCATCGGCCCGCGGCCTTCGGCCTGCCAGTGCGCGCGCACGCGCGCGGCGAGCGCGTCGATGTAGGCCGGCTCGTCGTGGTACTCGTGCACGAAGCGCAGCTCGGGCACCCGGCGCGCGCCGCGGCCCCAATCGGCCACCGCATCGAAGACGCTGCCGGTGGTCGTGCCCGAGTACTGCGGATACAGCGGCAGCACCAGCACGCGCGTCGCGCCCTCGGCGCGCAACGCCTCCAGCCCCTCGGCGATGCCGGGCCGGCCGTAGCGCATCGCCGGCTGCACGCGCACCGCGAGCCCGGCCTCGCCGAGCCAGCCGGCGAGCAGCCTGGCCTGCTTGGCGGTCCACACCGCGAGCGGCGATCCGTCCGGCGTCCAGACGCTCGCGTACTTGCGCGCCGAACGCGCGGGGCGCACGCGCAGGATCACGCCGTGCAGCAGCGGCCACCACAGCAGGCGCGGAATCTCGACCACCCGCGGGTCGCTCAGGAACTCGGCGAGGTAGCGGCGCACGGCCGCGGGCGTCGGCGCGTCCGGCGTGCCGAGGTTGACCAGCAACACGCCGACGCGGGCCGGCTGGTCGTGCCGGAAGGCCGGCTCGGGGCGGAAGC
>JAFLDG010000268.1 GCA_017302495.1 Burkholderiales bacterium | reverse complement strand
CGGCTCGGACGTCCGGAACTGGTCGTCGACCTTGCCCTCGTCGGACGCCACCGGGGCCGCCGGCACACCGGCCGGGGCGGCGTGGTAGTCGCACTCGGCCAGCGCTTCGGCGCCCAGCCGCACGCGGCCGCGCAGCACCAGCCATTCGCGATCGTGAGCGTCGTCCGGGCCCGTCCACGCAGCGCCCGGCTGCAGTTCGACCAGGCTGGCGCGCAGCGGCTCGCCGGGGCGCCGCGGGCCGCCGCCCGGCGCCGCGTACAGGCAGCGCAGCGAAACGCCCGCGGCCGGCGCGGCCGCCGGCAGCCGACCGGGCCGCGACGTGAACATCGCCGCCGACGCCGCCTTCGAGGCAGCGACGCGATCGAGCAGCCGGCCGCGCGCCGGCGACGCGGCGGCGGCCGCATCGGGCTCGGCCCAGGCGCTGGCGAACGGCTCGTTCAACAGCGGCTGCAGTTCCGGATCCACCGGATCGGGCGCGGCAAGGATGCGGGGCAACGGGCTGCGCGTGCTCATCGGGCGGGCTTTCTGGACGGGCCGGTGTTCGTCGGGCGGGGCGGTTGGTGGGATCACGAGGCCAGCAGCCGCAGGTCACGATCGCCGAGCACCTCGCGCAACGCGAGCAGCGCGCGCCGGATCTGCGATTTCACCGTCCCCAGCGGCAGTTCCATGTGGGCGGCGATTTCCTCGTGGCTCAAGCCGCGGAAGAACGACATCGACACCAGCTGGCGCGGCTGCGCACCCAGCCGCATCAGCGCCTGGTGCAGGTCGGCATGGTGGCGCGCGAGGTCGAGCAGCTCGTCGCAAGGGGCGGCGCAGCCGGCGTCGGGGAGGTCGTCGGCCTCGCCGAGCACGTCGTGCTCGAAGCGGGCCTCGCGCCGCAGCGCGTCGATGGCGCGCGAGCGCGCCATCGCCAGCAGCCAGGCCAGCGCCGCGCCGCGCGCCGGATCGAATCGCACCGCCTGCCGCCAGACCTGGAAGTAGGCGTCCTCGACCACTTCTTCGGCGAGCGCGGCGTTGCGCACGATGCGTTGCACCAGCCCGAACAGCCGCGTGAAGGTCGCGTCGTAGAGCGCGGCGAGCGCACGCTCGTCCCGGTCCGCGATCGCCTCGATCCAAGCCGCGAGCTGGGCATCGGCGACCGATCGCATGCCGGTGCCGGTCGCTGGCGGGACCCGGGCGGCGGCGTCGTCCGCGGCGCCTTCGTCGTCCACGGGGTCGCGATCGAGCCCGCCGTCGCCTTCCTGCGAAGGACCGCGCTCCGGTCCGGCGTCCGGTGTCGTCCGGGCAACGTTCATGCGGCGACCTCGTCGCGGCTGGCGGCCGGCGCGGGCGGGTCCCGGCGCGGCCGCTCGAACGGGCCGGTGCAGGGGCGGCGGATCGAATGCGCTGCCGGAAGCATGGGTGTCGTCCTTTCCCTTCGGCGCCCGGCCGTCAGGCCAGCACCTGGTCGGCCTGCGGCACGGCCCCGCGCAGGAAGATGGTCGCGCCGGTCTCGGTGCTGATCGTCGCATGCAGGGCGCCGCCATGCGCGAGGTGGTAGCTCCCCGGGCCGATCTCGATCCGGCGGCCGACGCGCAACCGGCCGTCGAGGACGATGCACTCCTCGTCCTGCGGATGCCGGTGCGGTGGCAGCACCGCGCCGGGTGCCAGCCGCAGCAGGTACGACAGCGTGCCTGCGTGTTCGCGCAGGACCTTGATCGCCACGCCGTCCTTGAACGGCTGCCAGCCGCCGTCACCGGCGGCGATGGTCAGGTGCGAATCGTCGGCGTCGGCCACCCGTTCCATCAGGCGACGGCGGATCCGGCGCGCCGCGGGCGGCAGCGGCGGTCGCGGAGACGAGGGCGTGCCGGCACCGGAGGAGGCCATGCCGGTGCTACGGATCGGGCGGCCGGCCGGATTCAAGGCCCTGATCCGGGCAGGGTCGAGCCGGGGCGACCTTCGCGCCGCCCGGGCCGGCTGCATCCGCGGCGCGGTCCCGGCCGTAGACCGTTCATCGACACGCGGTCCGAGCCTGCCATGCGACGAAGCGATCCCGGATCGTCCCGGCACCCCGGGCGCACGAGGCACTTCGACCTCGTCAGCCACTGGCGCCTGCACGCGCCGGTCGAGCGCGTCTGGGCCGCGCTGTGCGACCCGGCGGGCTGGCCGCGCTGGTGGCCCGGCGTGCGGCAGGTGCGGACGCTCCGCGAAGGCGGCCCGGACGGCGTGGGCAGCGTGCGCTGCATCGACTGGTCGACGCGCCTGCCGTACCGGATCGTCATCGAGGTCGAGGCCGTCGAGTCGGTGCGGCACCAGCGCCTTCGCGGCCGCTCGCGCGGCGCGCTCGACGGCGAGGGCGTCTGGCTGCTGCGCAGCGACGGCGGCTGCACCGACGTGACCTATGTCTGGCGCATCCGCCTGGGCAAGCGCTGGATGCGCTGGTCGGCCCCGCTGCTCGCGCCGCTGTTCCGCTGGAACCACGACGGCGTGATGCGGGCGGGCGAGGCGGGGCTGCGCCGCTTCCTCGCCGGCAGCGTCCCGCCGCGCTGAGCGCGGCGGCAGCCCGGCGCCGCGCCGGCGTCAAGCCGCCTGCGGCACCAGGAAGTCGCGGCTGATGCCCTCGCCCAGGTCGTTGATGCGGGCGAGGAACTGCGTCAGGTACGCATGCAGCCCGGTGGCGAGGATCTCGTCGCTGCGGCCGTACTGCAGATCGGCCTGCAGCCGGCCGGCGCGGCGCAGCGTGTCGTCGCTCTGCGCGTTCGCCACCAGGCGCAGGTTGGCGAGCACCTCGTTCATGCACGCGGCGAGCGAGCGCGGCATGTCCGGCCGCAGGATCAGCAGCTCGGCCACGCGCTCGGGCCGGATCACGTTGCGGTAGACCTTGCGGTAGATCTCGAAGCCGGAGACCGAGCGCAGGATCGCGCTCCAGTGGTAGAAGTCGACCTCGAGCCCCTCCTTCAGGTTGCCGGGGCCGAAGTACTCGCCGGCGAGGGCGTGGAACTTCACGTCGAGCAGCCGCGCGGTGTTGTCGCCGCGCTCGAGGAAGGTGCCGATGCGGATGAAGTGCAGCGCGTCGTCCATCAGCATCGTGCCGACGGTGACGCCGCGCGACAGGTGCGAGCGGAACTTCACCCACTCGAAGAAGGCGCCGGGGTCGCGGGCGAAGGCGCCGTCGCGCAGCAGTCGGTTGAACTCGAGCCAGGTCTGGTTCTGCGTCTCCCAGACCTCGGTCGTCAGCGTGCCGCGCACCGCGCGCGCGTTCTCGCGCGCCGCACGCAGGCAGGCGAGGATGCTCGACGGGTTGCTCTCGTCGCGCACCATGAAGTCCATGACGCGGCGGCCGTCGATCGCGCCGTAGCGCTGCAGGTACGCCGGGGTCAGCTCGCTGATGCTGAGCAGGCCGCGCCAGCCCTGCTCGGTGGCCTCGGCCGACTGCGGCAGCAGCGAGGTCTCGTAGTTGACGTTCAACATGCGGGCTGTATTTTCGGCCCGCTCCATGTAGCGCGACATCCAGAAGAGATGGTCCGCGGTGCGCGACAGCATCGACACTCTCCTTCAGGCCGAAAATCCAGCGCGCGCTGACGCGCGCCGCGGTGTTTTGCCTTCGGCGCAACGCGGCTGCGCCGCGTTGTCGGCCCGCTCCATGTACCGCGCCATCCAGAACAGGTGGTCGGCCGTGCGAGACAGCATCTTTCGTCTCCTATCCCTCGAGCACCCAGGTGTCCTTGGTGCCGCCGCCCTGCGACGAGTTGACCACCAGCGACCCCTCCCGCAGCGCCACCCGCGTCAGCCCGCCGGGCACCATCTGCACCGTCTTGCCCGACAGCACGAAGGGCCGCAGGTCGATGTGGCGCGGCGCGATGCCGGCGTCGACGTAGGTCGGGCAGGTGGACAGACTCAGCGTCGGCTGCGCGATGTAGTTCGCCGGGTTCGCGAGCAGCTGGGCGCGGAAGGCCTCGATCTCGGCCTTCGTCGCCGCCGGCCCGATCAGCATGCCGTAGCCGCCGGCGCCGTGCACCTCCTTGACCACCAGTTCGTCCAGGTGCGCGAGCACGTGCTTCAGGTCCTCACCCTCGCGGCACAGCCAGGTCGGCACGTTCGCCAGGATCGGCGCCTCGCCGAGGTAGAACTCGACCATCTTCGGCACGTACGGGTAGATCGACTTGTCGTCGGCCACGCCGGTGCCGATCGCGTTCGCCAGCGTGATGTTGCCGGCGCGGTAGACCTCGAGCAGCCCGGCGCAGCCGAGCGTCGAGTCGGGCCGGAACACCTTCGGGTCGAGGAAGTCGTCGTCGACGCGGCGGTAGATCACGTCCACCCGACGCGGCCCCTGCGTCGTGCGCATGAACACGTGGTCGTCGCGCACGAACAGGTCCTGCCCTTCGACCAGCTCGACGCCCATCTGCTGCGCGAGGAAGGCATGCTCGAAGTACGCGCTGTTGTACATGCCCGGCGTGAGCACGACGACGATCGGGTCCACCACCGACGGCGGCGCCACCGCGCGCAGCGTCTCGAGCAGCAGGTCCGGGTAGTGCGCCACCGGCGCGACGCGGTGCCGGGCGAACAGCTCCGGAAACAGCCGCATCATCATCTTGCGGTCCTCGAGCATGTAGCTCACGCCGCTGGGCACGCGCAGGTTGTCCTCGAGCACGTAGTACTCGCCGCCGTCGTCGGCGCCGCCGGCGCGCACGATGTCGATGCCGGCGATCTGCGAATAGATGCCGCCGGGCACGTCCAGCCCCACCATCTCGGGCCGGTACTGGGCGTTCTTCAGCACCGCGTCGCGCGGCACGACGCCGGCCTTCAGGATCTCCTGGTCGTGGTAGACGTCGTGCAGGAAGCGGTTCAGCGCGGTCACGCGCTGCACGAGGCCGCGTTCGAGCCGGTCCCACTCGTCGCTCGGGATGATGCGCGGGATCAGGTCGAAGGGAATCAGCCGCTCGGTGCCGGCACCGTCCTCGTCCTTCGCGCCGTAGACGGCGAAGGTGATGCCGACGCGGCGGAAGATCATCTCGGCTTCGGCGCGCCGGTCGCGCATCAGCTCGGCCGGCTGCTCGTTCAGCCAGCGTTCGTAGACGCGATAGTGCTCGCGCACCTGCCGGCCGCCGTCGCGCATCTCGTCGAAGGGGGGCTGCATCGATCGACTCCTCGAGCTACTGAAGCAACATCCGGGCCGGCTCGGCGCCACGTGTTTCGACCCGCACTTCGAGCGTGTGCCGGCCGCCGCCGCGGATCACGCCACGCAGCGGCGTCACGTCGCCGTAGTCGCGGCCGACCGCGAGCCGCACGTGCTGCGCGGCCGGAATCAGCGCGTTCGTCGGGTCCAGTTCGAGCCAGGCGCCGGCCGCGCCCGCCGCGGCCGGAACGTACACCTGGACCCAGGCGTGCGACGCGTCGGCGCCGACCAGCGCGGCCTGGCCCGGCGGCGGCGCGGTCAGCAGGTAGCCGCTGACATAACGCGCGGCCAGGCCGAGCATGCGCAGCGCGCCGATCATCAGGTGCGCGAAGTCCTGGCACACGCCGCCGCGCAAGGCCAAGGCTTCGGCGAGCGGGGTGTCGACGGCGGTGCTCGCCGGGCGGTACTCGAAGTCGCGGTGGATGCGCTGCATCAGCTCGACCGCGCCTTCGGCCACCGGCCGCCCGGCCGGGAACGACGGCGCGGCGTAGGCGCGCAGCGCGGCCAGCCGCGGCACGTAAGGCGACGGCTGCACGAACTCGACCTTAGCGGCAAACAACTCAAAGAGCTTTCTGCCTTAAATGGGGATATGGTTACTCATAATTTGCTTCCCGGGATTTATTTCAGTCAGGTGTTTATAAGTGAAAAGTTTGTTGACCAAGCAAAGGTAAT
>JAFLDG010000267.1 GCA_017302495.1 Burkholderiales bacterium | reverse complement strand
CTCGGCGGCGCAGCACCTGCTCCAGCACCGCCGGTACCTCGAACACCGCGCGGTTGTCGACCCGTGCCACCGCCGCGCGGTAGTGGTCGAGCCGGCCCAGCACCTCGTGCACGGCCGGCTTCACCTCGGCCCAGCGGCGCACGACGACGCCGAGCCCGTGCTCGCGCACCCAGTCGGTGTTGTAGCGCTCCTGCGGCATCGTGCGCGCGTTGCGCACGGTGACGATCGGCAGGCCCTGCTGCACCGCCTCGCTCAGGCAGCCCGGCCCGGGCTTGCCGATGAACAGGTCGCCCAGCTGCAGGTGGCGGCGCACTTCGGCGGTGAAGCCGACCACCGCCCGCGGCGCCCGGCCGTCGCGCGCGTGCGCGCGCTGCGCCAGCTCGGCCGCCAGCGCGCGGTTGTGGCCGCACATCAGCACCAGCTGCACGTCGTCGAGCGCGGCGTCGATCTCGAGCATCTCGGCCGAGCCCTGGCCGCCGAACATCACGACCGCGGTGCGCCGGTCGGGGCGCAGGCCGAGGCGGGCGCGCTCGACTTCCCGATCCGCCGCCAGCGGCGGGTAGAAGTCGGGCCGGATCACCATGCCGCTGACGCGGTGGATGCGCTGCCGCTCGCAGCCCAGCGCGAGCGCCTGCTCGACTGCGCGCTCGGTGCCGCAGACCACGTGCTGCGCGACCTCGGGCTCGATCCAGAAATGCGGCGGGTGGTCGGCCAGGTCGGTCAACACGGTGACGAAGGGCGCGCCGGGCAATGCGCGCGCGAGCGCGCCGGCGATCGCGCGGTTGAAGTTGGGCAGAAGGGACACCACCATGTCGGCCGGCGCCCGCTGCCAGTGGCGCTGCAGCCGCTGCACCAGCGGGGCATGCCCGAGGCGCACCAGCCCCTGCAGCGCCCGCAGTTGCGGCCCCATGCCGAGCGTCCAGCCGCGCGCGAGCGGCTTGTTGTACAGGTCCTCCGGCGCCAGCCCGGTGAAACGCCGGAAGCGCGCGGCCGGATCGACCATCGTCACCAGGTCGACGCAGCGCACCTGCCAGGGACGGCGCTGCTCGCGGATGACCGCTTCCAGCGCCTGCGCCGCGGCGCGGTGGCCGCCGCCGGCGTTGAAGTACACCAGATCGATCGTCGTCATCGGCAGCTGCCGGTCGCGTGCATGCCGGCGATCGTGGCCGCGGCGTATGTCGCCGCGATGACGGGTCCGGCGGAGCGCCTTGGCAAGCCGCGCCGATGCCGTGGCGGCGAGCAGCCGCCATGTCGGCGCCTGCTGGTCGCCGAGGCCCGCCGCATCCTGGATGACGTGGGCGCCATGCGGGCACGCGTCGATGCGGTGGCGCGCGGCCACCGAGGCGTGCTCCAGGTCGGGTTCACCAGTTCCGCGGCGGCGCATGCCTTCACCCCGGACGCGCTTCGGGCTTGCCGGCATCGCTACCCCGCGATCGAATGGGTGGTGAGCGAGAGCAATGCCGCCGAGGTTACCGAAGGCGTCGCCAGCGGTCGGCTGCACTGCGGCTTCGTGCGCGTGCCCGTGGCCTGGCCGGAAGGCGTGCAGATGCGCACCCTGCTGAGCGAGCGCATGTTGGCTGCGATCCCGCTCGACCACCCGCTGGCCGGGCAGCGCACCTTGTCACTCGCGGACCTGCACCAGCAGCCGGTGATCCTGGTGCGCCGCCCGGGGGCACCGGGGCTGTACGCCCGCCTGCTCGAGCGTTGCCGCGAAGCCGGCGCCGTACCCCGGGTCGTGGCCGAGGTCGAGCGCATGATGACCAGTCTGAACCTGGCGGCGGCCGGTGTCGGCCTGACCGTCGTGCCGGCTTCGATGATCGGAGTGCACGGCCAGGCGCTGGCCTATCGCGAACTGGCTCGCGGCTCGGGATTGGACGCGCCGTTGACCTTGCTGTACCGGGCCGATCGCGCACAGGGCGCACTGGCAAGCTTCGTGGCGCTGGTCGGCGAGCTGTCGGCCGCGTTGCCGCGGGCACAGCAAAGTCGGCGGTCGAGGCGGGTTCCCACACGCGCTCCGGGAACGAAACCGGCGCGCAGCGGCGCGTGATGCATCCCGCCTCGATACCGCCAGCCTGCGCTTGATCTGAAGTGAATGCCGCCTTCGCCCCTTCTTGTGTCGCAAAGCCGGGGCGACCGGCCCGTGGCAGGCGCGGCGGGGCCGGCGCCATCCCGGCGACTGCGGTCAAGCCCCGGCCTGCCGGTCGAAGCGGTCGCCGTGTCGGGGCGGCAACAGCGGTCGCATGCGCCGCTCGATCAGCGCGAACACGCCCTGCACCAGCAGCGCGAGCAGCGCGGCGGGGATCGCCCCGGCGAGCATGCGGTCGACGTCGTTCACCGCCAGCCCGGCAACGATGCGCTCGCCCAGCCCGCCGGCGCCGACGAACGCGGCGACGGTGGCGGTGCCGACGTTGATCACGGCCGCCGTCGACACGCCGGCCAGCAGTGTCGGCAGCGCGAGCGGCAGCTCGACGAAGCGCAGCGCCTGGCCGTCGCGCAGGCCGAGCGCGCGCGCCGCGCTGCGCAGGCCCTCGGGCACGCCGGCGAGCCCGGCCTGCGTGTTGCGCACGACCGGCAGCAGCGCGTAGAGGAACAGCGCCACCAGCGCCGGCCAGAAGCCGATCGTGCCGAGCAGCGCGATCAGGAACGCGAGCAGTGCGAGCGAGGGCACGGTCTGCAGCAGGCCCACGGCACCGAGCACCAGCGCACCGAGCCGCGCATGGCGCTGGGCCGCGATGCCCAGCGGCACGCCGATGGCCACCGCGAGCAGCACCGAGCCGAAGACCAGCACCAGGTGCTGCAACAGCAGGCGGCCGAGGTCGGGCGCGAAGACCTGGTCGATCAGGCCCGGCCGAGCGGAGGGCAGGGAAGCCGCGGAAGCCGCGGCGGGCGCGGCGGCGGCGGCACCCTTCGCCGGGCGGTCGAGGAAGCCGCGCGCCACGTCTGCGAAAGGCCGGCCGTCGAGCTCGACCTCGGCGTTGAGCGCGATCATCGTCGCCTCGTCGATGCGCCCTTCGAGCGGGGCGAGCGCGGCCAGCGCCGCTGCCGGCAGCGAACGGCGCATCAGCAGCACCGCGTCGTAGCGCGGAAAGAAGCCGCGGTCGTCCTTCAGCACGCGCAGGCCCAGGCGGCCGATCTGCGCATCGGTGCTGTAGACGTCGATCAGGTCCACCTGGCCCCGGGCCAGCGCCTGGTAAGCCAGGCCATGGTCGAGCGCCGGCGGGTCGGCGATGCTCAGGCCGTAGGCGCGCTTCAGCGCCGGCCAGCCGTCGGCGCGCACCAGGAACTCGTGCGACAGCCCGAAGCGCAGCCGCGCACTCTGCGCCGCCGGCAGCCGGGCGAGCGCGGAGATCGAATCGACGTCGAGCCGCGCCGCGTCGGCCTCGCGCATCGCCAGCGCGTAGGTGTTGTTGAAGCCCAGCGGCACCGCCGCCTTCAGCCCGCGCGGCGCCAGCCAGTCGTCGATCTGCGCCAGCGTCGGCGGCGGCGCGTCGGCCGGCGGGTTGCGTTTCAGCAGCTCGCGCACGATGGTGCCGGTGTACTCGGGGTAGACGTCGACCTGCCCGCTGCCCAGCGCCTGTTCGAGGATCGCGGTATTGCCCAGGCCCTGCCGGTGTTCGGCCGGCACGCCGGCACGCTCGAGCGTCTGGCGCACGATCTCGCCGAGCACGTAGCTCTCGGTGAAACGCTTGGAGCCGACCTTCACGGCATCGGCCGCGAGCGCGGGCACGCCGAGGGCCATGGCGAAGGCGCAAGCCAGCACCCCCCAGGCGCGCCGCGTCGTTCGATGCATGCGGCCATTGTGTCCGTGCCGACGGGGCTTGCACAGCCGGGCGCATACTGGGCCCGTCGTTCGAGCACCAGGGGGCGCGACCATGGACAGCGAAGCCTTCGACGCGATCATCGTCGGTGCCGGCCAGGCCGGCCCGGCGATCGCGGCGCGCTGCAGCCGCGAGGGCCTGAAGACCGCGGTCATCGAACGCCACCACTTCGGCGGCACCTGCGTCAACGTCGGCTGCGTGCCGACGAAGACGCTGGTGGCCAGCGCGCGTGCGATCCGTCTCGCGCAGCGCGGCGCCGAGTTCGGCTTCGAGGTCGGCGCGTTGCGCGTCGACATGGCGCGTGTGATCGCGCGCAAGGACGCGATCGTCGCCAGGTCGCGCGAGGGTGTCGAAGGCTGGATGCGCGGCCTGAAAGGCGCCGAGGTCATCGTCGGCCACGCGCGTTTCGCCGGCCCGTCGCTGCTCGAGGTGAACGGGCGCCGGCTGAAGGCGCCGCGCATCTTCCTGAACGTCGGCGGCCGCGCGGTGCGCCCGCCGCTGCCGGGCATCGATGAAGTACCGGTACTGGACAACGGATCGGTGATGGCACTCGACGCCGTGCCCGAGCACCTGGTCATCGTCGGCGGCAGCTACATCGGGCTGGAGTTCGCGCAGGTGATGCGCCGGCTCGGCGCGCAGGTGACGGTGGTCGAGCGCATGCCGCGCCTGCTGCCGCGCGAGGACGAGGACGTCTCCGACGGCATCCGCGCGATCCTCGAGGCCGAGGGCGTGCGCTTCGAACTCGGCGCCGAGTGCCTGTCGCTGGCGCGCGCGGGCGCCGGCATCGTCGTCGGCGCCGCCTGCGGCGACGGGCGCGAAGGCATCACCGGCAGCCACGTGCTGATGGCCGTCGGCCGCCGGCCCAACACCGACGACCTGGGGCTCGAGCGCGCCGGCATCCGCACCGACGAGCGCGGCTACATCGAGGTCGACGAGCAGTGCCGCAGCAGTGCCGAAGGCGTCTGGGCGGTGGGCGACTGCAACGGGCGCGGCGCATTCACGCACACCGCGTGGAACGACCACGAGATCGTCGTCGCGAACCTGTTCGACGGCGAGGCGCGCCGCCTCGGCGACCGCATCCCCTGCTACGCGCTGTTCATCGACCCGGCGCTGGGCCGTGTCGGCATGACCGAGGGCGAGGCGAGGGCCAGCGGCAAGCGGCTGCTGCGCGCGAAGATGCCGATGCAGCGCGTCGGCCGCGCGCGCGAGGCCGGCGAGACCCAGGGCTTCATGAAGGTCGTGGTCGACGCCGACAGCCGGCGGCTGCTCGGCGCGGCGATCCTCGGCTTGAACGGCGACGAGGTCGTGCACTCGCTGCTGGACGTGATGGCGGCGCAGCAGCCGGTCACGGTGATCGCGCGCGCCATGCACATCCACCCGACGGTGACGGAGCTGGTGCCGACGCTGCTGCAGCAGTTGCGGCCGGTCTGAAGGCCAGCGCGTCATCGGCCGGGCGGATGTCGTCGGCCTGGGCGCCGGCCGCGCCGGGGCCCGCAGCCGCCGCCGCCCGCCAGCGCACCCGGTCGGCCGGTACGTCCAGGTCCCACAGCGTCTCCAGTTCGCGCACGCGCAGGCCCGCTCTGCGCGCCCGCGCGCGGGTGTCGGCCATCACCGCCGCGGTGCTCCAGGCCATCCCGAGGAACAGCTCGGGCTGCGGCCGGCGCAGTCCGACGAGCACGTAGCCGCCGTCGAGCGCCGGGTGGAAGACCGCGTCGGCGCCCTGGAGCAGGGCCAGTGCCGCCCGGCGCAGGTGCGGCGCGGTCAGCGGCGGGCAATCGGTGCCGATCAGCAGCAGCGGCCCCTGCGCGCAGTGCAGCCGGAAGGCGGTGTGCATGCGCTGGCCCAGGTCGCCCGCGCTCTGCACCAGGCAGGGCACGCCGCTGGTGCGCTGCAGCGCGCGGAAGAAGCGGTGGCGCGCGTCGGGCGTGCACCACAGCGTGACCGCACCGAGCCCGGCGTCGAGCGCGATTCCCAGCGCGCGGCGGGTCAGCCGGCGCTGCCGCCGCCCCGCGCCCTGCCGCCCC
>JAFLDG010000266.1 GCA_017302495.1 Burkholderiales bacterium | reverse complement strand
TTCGACGACGAGCAGAGCGCGCTGGCGGCGATCATGGCGCAGAAGATCAAGCCCGGCGACGTGATGGTGCTGCGCTATCTGGGCCCGAAGGGCGGCCCCGGCATGCCGGAGATGCTGGCGCCCACCGGCGCGCTGATCGGCCAGGGCCTGGGCGAGAGCGTGGGCCTGATCACCGACGGGCGCTTTTCCGGCGGCACCTGGGGCATGGTGGTCGGCCATGTGGCACCCGAGGCCTACGAGGGCGGCAACATCGCGCTGATCCAGGAAGGCGATTCGATCACCATCGACGCGACGCGGCTGCTGCTGCAGCTGAACCTCGACGATGCCGAACTGGCGCGCCGCCGCGCCGCGTGGAAGAAGCCGGCGCCGCGCTACACCCGCGGCGTGCTCGCCAAGTTCGCGATGAACGCCAGCAGCGCCAGCAGCGGCGCGGTGCTCGACAAGTTCGACTGAAACCGACGCGCGCCGAGCCGGCCGCGGTCGCCCGCGGGCCGGCCTCGTCGGCCGCGGCCGCGAACAACGCCCATCCTCCGGCGGCGCGCGAACCGGCGCAGGCCGGTCCGCGTGACCTCACTCGGCGTGGGTCGGATCCTTCGCGGCTCGCCGGTGCATATCGCTGGCACTGAATTCGACGGCCGGCCGCGGCCTGCGCTGGCGCCGCGGGCCGAGGCCGAGCGCCTCGAGGTTGCGCAGCCGCCGAACGGCCTTCTTGCGCTCCATCTGCTTCATCGCACGGCGCTGGGTCAGGCCGAGCTTGTCGGACAGCCCCCACCAGGCCACGGTCAGGCCGAAGGGCAGGAGCACGCCCCACCACGGCCAGTCGGCCACCGGCCCGACTTCGGCCAGCTTCAGCGCCAGCAGCAGGATGCCCAGGATCAGGAACGCCATTGCCACCTCCTCGCGCCTGGGGCAGGCGCCGGCGCGTCAACCCGCGCTTCTACAATGCGTTGTCGGACTGTAGCCCGATGCCTGCAGGCTGGATCGCGAAGGAAATCATGAATCTGCGCCCTGTCCTCCTCTTGTCGGCCGCGTTCGCCGCGTCCGGGCCGTTGCAGGCCAATCCACAGCTGGCCCAGCAGCGGGCCTGCATGGCCTGCCACACGGTCGACAAGAAGGTGGTCGGGCCGTCGTACAAGGACGTGGCAGCGAAGTACGCCGGCCAGGCGGGTGCGGCCGACAAGCTGGCCGAGAAGATCGTCAAGGGCGGCGTTGGTGTCTGGGGCGCGGTGCCGATGCCGGCGAACCCGAAGGTCAGCCCCGCCGAGGCGAAGCAGTTGGCGGAGTGGATCTTGTCGCTCAAGTAGCCGGCCGGCTTCGAGCGACGCACGGGGACCGAACCCGAGGCTCGAAGGCCCGCCGGCTGTTCCGGGACGGCAGGGTTCCGGTAAGGACATCACATCGCTTCGCGACATGAGTGCTCCCCGACCCCGGCGATTGGCGTCGCCAAGCGACGCACCCCGCTGACGCGGGGCCTGCATCAGTTGGTCTGCGCCAACTGATCCAGGATCGCCGGGTTCTGCCGGCACGTCACATCGCTGCGCGATAGGAGTGCCGTCCAACCCAGCCACCGCAGCGCTGCGCGCCGCGCCACGCTTCGCGTGGAGTCGATCAGTTGGTCTGCGCCAACTGATCGAGTATGGCTGGGTTTTCCAGCGTGCTGGTGTCCTGCGTGATCGTCTCGCCCTTGGCCAGCGAACGCAGCAGGCGACGCATGATCTTGCCCGAGCGCGTCTTCGGCAGGTTGTCGCCGAAGCGGATGTCCTTCGGCTTCGCGATCGGGCCGATCTCCTTGGCCACCCAGTTGCGCAGTTCGTTCGCGATCTTCTTCGCTTCGTCGCCGGTCGGGCGCGTGCGCTTGAGCACGACGAAGGCGCAGATCGCCTCGCCGGTGGTCTCGTCCGGCCGGCCCACGACCGCCGCCTCGGCCACCAGTTCGGTGTGGCTGACGAGCGCGCTCTCGATCTCCATCGTGCCCATGCGGTGGCCGGACACGTTGAGCACGTCGTCGATGCGGCCGGTGATCGTGAAGTAGCCGGTCTTCGCGTCACGGATCGCGCCGTCGCCGGCCAGGTAGTACTGGCCCTTGAAGTCCTCGGGGTAGTAGCTCTTCTTGAAGCGGTCGGGGTCGCCCCAGATCGTGCGGATCATGCTCGGCCACGGCTTCTTGATGACCAGGATGCCGCCTTGCCCCCACGGCACTTCCTTGCCGGTCTCGTCGACGACCGCGGCCTGGATGCCCGGGAACGGCAGCGTGCACGAACCCGGCACCAGCGGCGTCGCGCCCGGCAGCGGCGTGATCATGTGGCCGCCGGTCTCGGTCTGCCAGAAGGTGTCGACCACTGGGCAGCGGCTGCCGCCCACATGCTTGTAGTACCACTCCCACGCCGCCGGATTGATCGGCTCGCCGACGGTGCCGAGGATGCGCAGGCTCGACAGGTCGTAGCTCTTCGGGTGGACGTTGTCGTGGCTCTCCGCCGCCTTGATCAGGCTGCGGATCGCCGTCGGCGCGGTGTAGAAGATCGTGACCTTGTGGTCCTGGATCATCTTCCAGAAGCGGCCGGCGTCCGGGTACGTGGGCACGCCCTCGAACACGATCTCGGTGCCGCCCAGCGCGAGCGGGCCGTAGGTGATGTAGGTGTGGCCGGTGACCCAGCCGATGTCGGCCGTGCACCAGAAGACGTCGGAGTCCTTCAGATCGAAGGTCCACTTCGTGGTCAGCGCCGCGTGCAGCAGGTAGCCGCCGGTGGAGTGCTGCACGCCCTTCGGCTTGCCGGTCGAGCCGCTGGTGTAGAGCAGGAACAGCGGATGCTCGGCCTCGACCCACTCCGGCTCGCAGGTGGCGGCCGCGGCGGCGGTCAGCTCGTGCAGCCAGCGGTCGCGGCCGGCGTCCCAGGCGACGTCGCCGCCGGTGCGCTTGTAGACGATCACGTCCTTGATCGTCTCGCAGCCGCCGAGCGCGATCGCCTCGTCGACGATGGCCTTCAGCGGCAGGTGTTTGCCGCCGCGCGCCTGCTCGTCGGCGGTGATGATCATCACCGCGCCGGCATCCTGGACGCGGTCGCGCACCGACTGCGCCGAGAAGCCGCCGAACACCACCGAGTGGATCGCGCCGATGCGGGCGCAGGCCTGCATCGCGACCACGCCTTCGATGCTCATCGGCATGTAGATGACGACACGGTCGCCCTTCTTCACGCCGCGTGCCTTCAGCGCGTTGGCCAGGCGGCAGGTGCGCTCCAGCAGGTCGCCGTACGTCACCTTCGTCACCTTGCCGTCGTCGGCCTCGAAGACGATGGCCGTCTTGCCGCCCTTGCCGGCCGCGACGTTGCGGTCGAGACAGTTGTACGACACGTTCAGCGTGCCGTCCTCGAACCACTTGAAGAACGGCGCGTTGGAGCTGTTCAGCACCTTCGTGAACGGTGTCTTCCAGCTCAGCAACTCGCGCGCCTGCTTCGCCCAGAAGCCCTCGTAGTCCTCGTCCGCCTGCCGGCACAGGGCCTGATAGGCGGCCATGCCGGAAACATAGGCGTTCTTCACGGCATCCGCCGGCGGTTCGTACACGCTCGTCGTGGCGGGGGCTTGCGGGCTGGTCATCGGGGCGTCTCCTCTGGGCTTGCGGTCAATGGCCGGTTGCGATCGGCCGCAAAGGTAAGCGGGGGCTCTGACGGTGGCCTTACTCGCCGGGCGGCGGGCAGCCCGAAATGGTCGCGCAACTAGAATCCGCGGCAAGCGGGCTATCCCGAAGGCCCCACCCGCCGTCCAACCATCGCCTCGTTTCCACCGCCGCTCATGGCCGACCGCCCGTCCCTGTCCCCGCAGCGCCTGCCTCCCCTGCCCAACCTGATCTTCGCCAGCCGCTGGCTGCAGCTGCCGCTGTACCTCGGGCTGATCCTGGCGCAGGCGGTCTACGTCTTCCACTTCTGGGTCGAGCTGACGCACCTGATCGAGGCGGCGTTCGGCAACGAGGCCGCGCTGGGCAAGCTCGTCACCAGCATCGGCTACAAGAGCACCGCGCCGGTCACCAGCCTGAACGAGACGATCATCATGCTGGTCGTGCTCGCGCTGATCGACGTGGTGATGATCAGCAACCTGCTGATCATGGTCATCGTCGGCGGTTACGAGACCTTCGTCTCGCGCATGCGGCTCGAGGGCCACCCCGACCAGCCCGAGTGGCTGAGCCACGTCAACGCGTCGGTGCTGAAGGTCAAGCTCGCCACCGCGATCATCGGCATCAGCTCGATCCACCTGCTGAAGACCTTCATCAACGCCGAGAACTACACCGAGAAGGTGCTGCTGTGGCAGACCGCGATCCACATCACCTTCCTGCTGTCGGCGCTGGCGGTCGCGGGGGCCGACCGGCTGATGCCGCACACCCGGCGCAACGGCGAGCACTGACGACGCGCCGTCAGTCCTGCGGCTGGTCCGGCGGCGGCGGCGCCCGCGACGGCACGCGGCCGTGCAGCGCCGCCTGCGCCAGCAGGTTCGCCGACACCGGTGCGGTGACGAACAGGAACAGCGTGATCAGCAGTTCGTGCACGCCGGGCTCGCCGCGCGTCCACGACAGCACCATGCTCGCGACCAGCACGCCGCCGACGCCGAGCGTGGTCGCCTTCGTCGGCGCGTGCAGCCGCATGTAGAAGTCCGGAAAGCGCAGCAGCCCGATCGCGCCGACGAGCGCGAACAAGCCGCCGACCGCGAGCAGCGCCGCGATCAGGACCTGCAGCAGCGGCGGCAGCGACGGGGTCGAGGCGTCCATCGCCGCCCTCACTCGATCACGTCGCCGCGCGACAGGTAGCGGCCGAGGCCGACGGTGGAGACGAAGCCGAGCATCGCGACGATCAGCGCGGCCTCGAACAGCAGCGGCGTCGCCCAGCGCATGCCGAGCAGGATCGCCAGCGCGACCGCGTTCACCGCCATCGTGTCCAGCGCGAGCACGCGGTCCACCGTCTCCGGCCCGCGCAGCAGCCGCCACGCGCACAGCACGAAGGCCGCGGTCAGGCACAGCGTCGCGAAGTCCAGCGCCGCGCCGACGATGTCGAAACCGTTCATTCGAAGATCTCCTTCAGCGGCGCCTCGTAGCGGGCCTTGATGTCGGCGGCGATCGCGGCCGCGCCGGCGCTGCCGTCGAGCGCGTGCACCAGCAGCCGGTGGTGCGTCTCGTCGACCACGCACGACACCGTGCCCGGCGTGGTCGTGATGATCGTCGCCAGCAGCGTGACCGCGCGCGGGTCGCGCAGGTCGAGCTCGATCGGCACCCACGCCGGCACCGGCCGCGCCCGCGGCGACAGCACCAGCCGCGCGACGGTGACGTTGGCGACGACGATGTCGCGCAGCACGACGAGCGCGAGGCGCAGCGCGGTGCCGACCGCCTTCGGCCGTGCCGGTGTGCCCGTGAAGCCGTGCACCAGCCGCGGCAGCAGCAGGCCGAGCACCGCGGCGGTGATCAGCTGCGGCACCGCCAGGCTCTGCTGCAGCAGCAGCCAGGTCGCGGCCAGCGCCGACGACATTACCGGATGCGCGAACCAGCCCGGCTTCATCGCGGCGACCTCGGCCCCGGCGCGCCCGGCGGCGCCTGTCGCGGCTCGGTCCGGCCGGGCCTCACCGCTGCAGCTCCGGCGCGGTCTTCGGGATGCGGTACGGCCGCTGCGCCGTCGCCGCGAACGGCCCGAGCACCGCTGCGGCGTAGGCCGCGCGGTCGAGCACCTGGCGCGCCGCGGCCTCGGTGTAGCGCTGCACCGGCGCCGCGAACGCCGACAGCGCGACGCTCATCG
>JAFLDG010000265.1 GCA_017302495.1 Burkholderiales bacterium | reverse complement strand
GCCGGCTCGGTCGCGACCACCAGCTTGCCGAGCCGGCGGTGGCCGATGCCGCGCGCGGCGCAGTAGGCGTACAGCCGTTCGCGGCCGCGCACGCACAGCCGCGCCTTCAGCGAGCCGGGCGGGTAGTACAGCCCGGCGTGGATGACCTCGCTGTTGCGCGCGCTCGTGCCGGTGCCGACCGCGGCCTCGGCCTCGAGCACGACCACCTCGTGCCCGGCGAGCGCGAGCGCACGCGCGACGGCCAGCCCGACCACGCCCGCGCCCACCACCACGCATTCGACGCTGTCCATCGCGCCCCCCGTCAGAACGGCCAGCGGCCCGTGCCCTGCAGATCCTCGGCGACGAAGCGCGAGACCTTCGGCGGCGCCGGCCCCTGGTGGAAGGCCAGCCGCTGCTCGCGCAGGCCCGCGTCGGCGGCGGTGAAGCGCTCGAGCCGGCGCAGGTGCTCGACCCAGCTCTCGTCGACGAAGTACTCGATGTAGTGCCCGGGCATCGTCGTGTCGCGGAACAGCCCCCACGACAGCGCGCCCTGGCGCAGCCGCGCGCGCCGCGTCTTCTGCATCACCGCGGCGAAGCCCGCCGCCTGCGCCGGGTCGATCTGGTACTCGACCGTGACCATCACCGGGCCCTCGTCCGGCGCGACCTCGATCGCCAGCTCCGGCACCGCGCCCGGCCTGGCCGGGCTGAAGTCGGGGTCGGCGCCGCCTTCGACGCTCAGGCCGCGCGTCAGCAGCCACAGCAGCGGGCCGACCACCGCGGCGGCGATGACCGCGATGCGCACGCTGGTCGCGCCGGCCACCTGCCCCCACAGCAGCGAGCCGGCCGCGGCGCCGCCCATCAGCGCCATCTGGTAGATCGACATGCCGCGGGCGCGCACCCAGTTCGGCAGCGCCACCTGCGCCGCCAGCGTCAGCGAGTTCGCGGTCGAGATCCAGGCCATGCCGAGCACGACGATCGCCGGCAGCGCGAGCCACAGCGTCGGCGACAGCACCACCACCACCGACATCGCGGCATGGACGAAGGTGCCGCCGACGACGAACTGGTTGCGGTCGAAGCGCTCGCGCCAGCGCGGGAAGTACATCGCCGCGACGATCGCGCCGCCGCCGACGCAGGCCAGCATCACGGTGTAGGTCGCCGGCCCGGCGCCGTGCAGCTCGCGCGCGACCAGCGGCAGCAGCGCGAGCAGCGCCGACGAATGCAGGAAGAAGAAGAAGATGCGCACCAGCACCGCCTTCATCCGCGGCGACTGCATCACGTGCTGCCAGCCGACGCGCATCGCGCCGACGAAACGCTCGCCCGGCAGCGTGCTGATGCGCGGCAACGAGCGCCAGCGCACGATGGTGGCGAAGGCGGACGCGGCGAGCACCACGTTCAGCACGAACACCGCGCCGCTGCCGACGGCGGAGATGATCGCGCCCGCGGCCACCGGGCCCACGACGCGCGACAGGTTCATCGAAATGCCGTTCAGCGCCATCGCCGCGCCGAGCTGCGGCCGCGGCACGACCTCGGGCACGATCGCCGAGAACACCGGCCAGCGCATCGCCAGGCCGATGCCGTTGGCGAAGGTGAGCGCGATCAGCAGCGGCGCGGTCAGCAGCCCGGTCAGCGACAGCGCGGCCAGCACCAGCGCGGTGAGCGCGACCCACAGCTGCGTCGCCGCGAAGTAGCGCCGCCGGTCGACGATGTCGGCCAGCGCGCCGCTCGGCAGGCCGAGCAGGAACACCGGCAGCGTCGACGCGGTCTGCACCAGCGCGACCATCACCGGGCTGGTCGTCAGCGAGGTCATCACCCAGGCCGCGGTGACGTCGTTCATCCACATCGCGACGTTGGCCGCGAAGGTGGCGAGCCACAGGTTGCGGAAGACCGGCGTGCGCAGCGGCGCGAAGGTCGGGTTGCCGCTCAGGGCCTGCAGCAGCTTGGGCATCGGATCAGGATAAGGGCAAGGCCGGTGGTCGCGGTGGCCCCCAAACGCCGCGGCCCGGCACGCCGGCCGGGCCGCATCTGCGCGCACGGGGCCGGAGCGGCGCGGCCCCGGCCGGCCGCGGGCTCAGCCTTCGTCCTGGAAGGCCTCCTCGCGCTTCTTCTTGATCGACGGCAGCATCACGACGACGATCATCGCCGTCGCCGCGATCAGCAGCCCGGCCGAGAGCGGGCGCGAGACGAAGGTGCTCCAGTCGCCGCGCGACAGCAGCAGCGCCCGGCGCAGGTTCTCCTCCATCATCGGCCCGAGGATGAAGCCCAGCAGCAGCGGCGCCGGCTCGCAGCCGAGCTTGTAGAACAGGTAGCCGATCACGGTGAAGATCGCGCCCATGTAGATGTCGAAGTTGTTGTTGTTCAGCGTGTACAGGCCCAGGCCGCAGAAGACCATGATCGCCGGGAACAGGAAGCGGTAGGGCACCGTCAGCATCTTGATCCAGATGCCGATCAGCGGCAGGTTCAGCACCACCAGGATCAGGTTGCCGACCCACATCGACGCGATCAGCCCCCAGAACAGCTCGGGGTTGCTGGTCATCACCTGCGGCCCCGGCTGGATGCCCTTGATCGTCATCGCGCCGACCATCAGCGCCATCACCGCGTTCGGCGGGATGCCGAGCGTCAGCATCGGGATGAACGAGGTCTGCGCCCCGGCGTTGTTCGCCGCTTCGGGGCCGGCGACGCCGCGGATGTTGCCCTTGCCGAAGGGCACCTCGTCCTTGCGGCCGCGCGTCTTCTTCTCCAGCGTGTAGGCGGCGAAGGACGACAGCAGCGCACCGCCGCCGGGCAGCACGCCGAGGATCGAGCCGAGCGAGGTGCCGCGCAGCACCGCCGGGAAGGCGTCCTTGAAGTCCTGCTTCGTCGGCCACAGGCCGTGCACCTCCTTCAGGAACACCTCGCGGTGCTCGGCCGTGCGGCCGAGGTTGGCGACGATCTCGGCGAAGCCGAAGACGCCCATCGCGATCGTGACGAAGCCGATGCCGTCGGTCAGCTCGGGGATGTCGAAGCTGTAGCGCGGCACGCCGGAGATCACGTCGGTGTTGATCTGGCCGATCAGCAGGCCGAGCACGATCATCGCGATCGCCTTGATCAGCGAACCCGACGCGAGCACGACCGCGCCGATCAGGCCGAGCACCATCAGGCTGAAGTACTCGGCCGGGCCGAACTTGAAGGCGAGTTCGGTCAGCGGCGGCGCGAACGCGGCGATGACCAGCGTGCCCACCGTGCCGGCGAAGAACGAGCCCAGGCCGGCGGCGGCGAGCGCGGGCCCGGCGCGGCCCTTGCGCGCCATCGCGTAGCCGTCGATCGCGGTCACCACCGACGAGGCCTCGCCCGGCAGGTTGACCAGGATCGCCGTGGTCGAGCCGCCGTACTGCGCGCCGTAGTAGATGCCGGCCAGCATGATCAGCGCCGGCGTGGCGTCGAGCGCGTAGATCGACGGCAGCAGCATCGCGATCGTCGTCACCGGCCCGAGGCCGGGCAGCACGCCGATCGCGGTGCCGAGCACGCAGCCGAGCAGACCGTAGGCCAGGTTCTGCAGCGTCAGCGCGACGCCGAAGCCGAGGGCGAGATTGGTGAACAGGTCCATCGTCGTCCCCTCGTCAGCCGGCGCTGGCCGATGCGAAGATCGTCGGCCACAGCGGGATCGTCAGGTTCAGGCCGTAGATGAACACCGCCCAGCTGCCGATGGTCAGGATCGCGGCGTTCGCGATCGCCTCGCCCCAGTGGAACTCGTCGCCGGCCATCGCCGAGACGATCACCAGCAGCGGCAGCGAGATCGCCATGCCCAGCCGCGGCAGCAGCACGCCGAACATCACGGTCGCGCCGACGATGATCAGCAGCGGCTTCCAGGCGACGCCGCCGATCGGCTCGCCGTCGTCGGTTTCGATCGTCAGCGCCTCGAAGGTGGTCAGCGCACCGAGGATCGCGAGCAGGATGCCCAGGCCGAAGGGAAAGTAGCCGGGGCCGGGCCGGGCCGACTGGCCGAAGCTGTAGTTGAACGCGCCGATCGCGAAGCCCACGCCGACGGCGATGAACATCATCCCGGCCCAGAAGTCCTTCTGGCTCTTGATCTTCACGGCTCGTCTCCTCCAGCACCCCGGTGCCGAGGCATTCTAGGCAGGCAAGTCCCCGCGCCCGCTGTGGTTTCCACGTAAGCGCCGGAAGCCGGCTCCGGCGGTGCGCGGCCGGCGGATCAGCCGCCGCGCTCGACGCTCGGCGTGCTGCGCAGCACCTCGTCGATCGTGGTCAGCCCTTCGGCGACCTTCATCGCGCCGGCCAGGCGCAGCGCGCGCATGCCGTCCTTCATCGCCTGCCGGCGCAGGGCCGCGGCGTCCAGCGCCGGGTGCACGCGCTCGCGTGCGGCCTCGGTCATCACGAGCAGTTCGTACAGCCCGAGCCGGCCGCGGTAGCCGGTGTGCCGGCATTCCAGGCAACCCACCGGCTTGTACGGCCGCACGCCGCCGGACAGCCGCCACGGTTGCGCGACCTCGTCCAGCAGCTCGCGCGTGGTCGCGTCGTCGCGCTGCTTGCACGCCGGGCACAGGCTGCGCACCAGGCGCTGCGCGAGCACGCCGATCACGGTGGCCGAGATCAGGTACGGCGGCACGCCCAGGTCGGCCAGGCGGGTGATCGCCGCGGCCGCATCGTTGGTGTGCAGCGTGCTGAACACCAGGTGGCCGGTGAGCGCGGCCTGGATCGCCATCTCGGCGGTCTCGAGGTCGCGGATCTCGCCGACCATGATGATGTCCGGGTCCTGCCGCATCAGCGCGCGCAGGCCCTCGGCGAAGCCGAGGTCGACCGCCGGCTGCACCTGGGTCTGGTTGAACGCCGGCTCGATCATCTCGATCGGGTCCTCGATCGTGCAGACGTTGACCTCGTCGGTGGCCAGCGCCTTCAGCGTCGCATACAGCGTCGTCGTCTTGCCGCTGCCGGTGGGGCCGGTGACGAGCACGATGCCGTGCGGCCGCTGCATCAGCGCGCGCCAGGCCTGCGCCTCGTGCGCGCCGAAGCCCAGCTGCTCGACCGTCTTGACCGCGGTCTGCGGGTCGAAGATGCGCATCACCAGCTTCTCGCCGAAGGCGGTGGGCAGCGTCGACAGCCGCATCTCGACTTCGGCGCCGGCGCCGTCGGTGCCCTCGGGCCGGCGCGTCTTGATGCGCCCGTCCAGCGGCCGCCGGCGCTCGACCACGTCCATCCGGCCGAGCAGCTTGATGCGCGAGACCATCGCGTTCATCACGCCCAGCGGCACCTGGTAGACGGTGTGCAGCACGCCGTCGATGCGGAAGCGGATCACGCCGAGCTCGCGCCGCGGCTCGAGGTGGATGTCGCTCGCGCGCTGGTCGAAGGCGTACTGCCAGAGCCAGTCGACGACCTGGACCACGCCCTGGTCGTTGGCGTCGAGCTGCTTCGCGCTCTTGCCGAGCTCGACCAGCTGCTCGAAGCTCGCCGCCGGCGAGACCTCGCCGGTCTTCTGCGCCGCGCGCACCGACTTCGCGAGCGCGTAGAACTCGGTCGTGAACTTGCGGATGTCGAGCGGGTTCGCGAGCACGAGCCGCACCCGGCGCCGGGTGTGCGCCTCGATCTCGGGCACCCAGCCGGCATCGAAGGGCTCGGCGGTGGCGATCACCGCCTCGGCCGCGTTCAGCTGCAGCGGCAGCGCGCAGCGCGTCTCGGCATAGGCGACCGACATCACGTCGGCGACGCGGCCGACGTCGGCCTTGAGCGGGTCGATGCGCTGGTACGGCAGGCCGCAGCGGCCGGCGAGCCACTCGGTCAGCGCCTCGGTGTCGAGCACCGCGGCGCTGCCGCGCCGCTGCAGGCCGGCGGACCCCAGCCGCACCAGCGCATGCTGGCTCGAGCTGCCGGCAC
>JAFLDG010000264.1 GCA_017302495.1 Burkholderiales bacterium | reverse complement strand
CGGCGCGCACGCTGTCGGCCTGCGCCGGCGTCAGCGGCTCGGCGCCGGGCGTCGGCGCCGCCTCGTCGAGCGCGAGCAGCGCGTCGAAGCTCGCATCGGCCACCGGCTGCACCGGCACGCGCACCAGGAAGCGGTCGTAGAACGCGTGCAGCGCCTCGTCGGCCGGCACCTCGTTGCTCGCCGCGACCACCGCGACCAGCGGCGTGCGGATGCGGGCGGTGCCGTTGTCGAACTCGCGTTCGTTCAGCAGCGTCAGCAGCGCGTTCAGGATCGCCGAGTTCGCCTTGAACACCTCGTCGAGGAAGGCGATGCCGGCGGTGGGCAGGAAGCCGTCGGTCAGGCGCTCGTAGCGGTCGTCCTCGAGCGCCTTCAGCGACAGCGGGCCGAAGAGCTCTTCCGGCGTCGAGAAGCGCGTCAGCAGCCGCTCGAACCAGCGCGTGTCGGCGAAGGCGCCGTGCAGCCGGCGCGCGAGCGCGCTCTTCGCGGTGCCCGGCGGGCCGATCAGCAGCACGTGTTCGCCGGCCAGCGCCGCGAGCAGCGCGAGCCGCACCGCGTGCTCGCGCTCGAGCAGGCCGGCGCCGAGCGCGTCGAGCAGCGCGCGCAGCCGGCTCGGGCTCGGCAGGGGCGCAGGCTTGTTCATGGGCCGGATTGTCGGCAACGTTTGCGGCAGTGCACCATGAACCCGGTCAACTTCCGCGCGCCAGGCCGAGCCGCTCGACCGTGCGCCGCTCGGCGGCGGAGGCCGCGCGCATCTGCGCGCCGTAGTCTTCCGGGCCGAGATAGGTCAGCTCCTGGTCGTACTTCGCTAGCTCCGCCAGGTGCGCCGGATCCATCGCCGCCGCGCGGAAGGCGTCGTGCAGCGTCTGCACCACCGCCGGCGGCAGGCCGCGCGGCCCGGCCAGGCCATAGGGCGACTGCGCGACGATGCCGAAGCCCAGCTCCTTCAGCGTCGGCACCTGCGGCCAGCGCTTCGTGCGCTGCGCGCCGAAGGTGACGAGCAGGCGCAGCTGGCCGTTGTCGACGAAGGGGGCGAAGCCGTTCGAGTTGACGCCGACCATCACCTGGCCCGAGGCGACCGCGATCATCTGCTCGGCCGTGCCCTTGTACGGGATGTGGTTGTAGCGCAGCCCCTGGCGCGCGAACAGCTCGTCCATCACGACGTGCGGCGTGGTGCCGATGCCGTTGGTCGCGATCGTCAGCTCGCCCGGGTGCGCGCGCGCCTGGGCGAACAGGTCGTCGAGCGAGCGGATCGGGCTGGCCGCGGCGACGACGATGCCGAAGGTGACGCCGCTGATCTGGATGATCGGCGTCGTGTCGCGGATCGGGTCCCACGACACCTTCTGGATCCACGGCGCGCGGAACACCGGCTGCGGCATCTGCGCGATCGTGTAGCCGTCGGGCGCGGCCTGCTGCAGCACCGGCATCACCAGCGTGCCGCCGCCGCCGGCGCGGTTCTCGACCACGACCTTCTGGCCCAGGCGCTGGCCGGCGAGTTCGGCGAGCAGGCGCATCGTCTGGTCGGTGGCGCCGCCGGCCGGCCACGGCAGCCACAGCGTGACCGGGCGCGAAGGAAAACGCTCCGGCGCCTGCGCCAGCGCGCGTGCCGCGGCCGGGCCGAACGCCAGCGCGGCCAATGCGCCGACGAGCCGGCGGCGATCGGGGGTCATTGCCATGAAGTCAGCTCCAGGGTCATCGTGCCGCCGGCGAGGAAGGTCGATTGCGCCGGCTCCTCGCGCACCAGCTTCACCAGGCCGACGCCGTCGCAGTACCACTCGGTGGTGCTCAGCGGCATGTCGCGCCAGCCCACGACCGGGTCGGCGAACAGGCGCAGCACTGCCTGGCCCTTGACGCGCACGCAGCGCTCGAAGCGGCCGGCGCGGGTCTCGACGGCCTGGTCGACGGCCTCGATCGTGTAGACCATCGGCACCGAGGGGTGGGTGTGGCGGATCTCGCGCGGAAACTCGGTGCGCCGCGCGAGCAGGTAGGCGGTGGTCGTGCTCTGCCAGCTCGTGCCCGGCGCGAACGGCGCCTTCAGCACGAAGCGCCGCGTCGCGTCGGGCTTCGGTTCGGCGTCGAGGTCGCTCTTGGTCGCGACGCGGTAGATGCCGGCGTCGTCGGCGCGCAGCCAGTAGTCGACGCCGGCCTCGCTGCGCCGGCGCCAGGCCGGGCCGTCGTCGAGCGTCTCGCGGCCCAGCGTGCGCAGCACCAGCGTCTCGTGCGTGACGAGGTTGTTCTCGTGCTCGGTCTTCAGGTCGTAGGTCCAGGCGTGGCCGGCGTCGAGCGGGAAGTAGCCGGAAGCCGGCGGCGCGCCGCCGCAGCCGGCGGCGAGGGCGGCCGCGGCCGGCAGCAGGAACAGGCGCGCGCGCATAGCCATCACTTCTCCGGCAGCTGCGGCACCGGCAGGTCGCGGATCTTGACCTCCTGCTCGTCGCCGCCCGGGCGCAGCCAGGAGAAACCCTTCGGCCCGCGCTTCGGTTCGGCCGAGCCCATCTGGCTGATGCCCTGGCGCACCTTCTTCATGCCCTCGTCGAGCAGCGCGTGCAGGTCCTTCGCGTACGGCAGCTTGTACGCGCGCGGCGCGCGCGCCGGCTTGCCGTTCTCGAACGCATTCACCCAGACGTAGAGCGCGCCCGGCGCGGTCTTCGTCGGCTCCTCGATCACCGCGGCCAGCAGCACGAAGCGCTCGGGCAGCGCGCCGCGGCTCGGCCAGCCCCAGGCGTCGTCGAGCGCGCGGTCGGCGACGAAGTACAGCGCGGTCACGCCCAGCACGAGCAGCGCCTTGGCCGGCTTCGGCCACGACGAGAACACCAGCGCCAGGCCGGCGACCAGCGCGAGCGCGACGTAGGCCCACAGCAGCGCGTCGGTCGCGGCCATCAGATGCGCTCCACCAGCCGCTTGGCGAGCGTGTTCACGCCGGTCACGCCGCCGTCGCGGTCGACGCTGAAGCGCACCGCGGTCGCCTCGTCGCCGCGCCGCGGCAGCTTCAGCGAGCCGTAGTAGACGACCTCGGCGCGCGGGTTGACCTTGACCACCGACACCGTCACCTCGACCGGCTTGCCGTCGTGGCTCTCGTAGTAGTGCAGGTTCACCGTGTACTCGCCCGGTGCGAAGCCGCGAATCGTGACCACCTCCTGGTTCAGCGGGTTCACGACCTTCTGCCCGTTGATCACGATCGTGTCGTTCGCCAGCCCGCGGTCGTCGCGGTCGAGGTGCATCATGCCGGCCTCGCGGCTGCGGAACCAGACCAGGTTGCCGGCCGGGTCCTGCACCCAGGCGTCGATGTCGTTCGGGTCGAGATCGGGCCAGGTCACGGTGATGATGAATTCCGCCTTGGCGTCGATCACCCCGGTCTTGGCCTTCGGGTTCATCACCACCAGCGCCACCGCGAACAGCATCACGAACGCGAGCAGGGTGTTGAACAGCAGGTCCGAGAACGGGTCGATCTCGTCGTGCCGGCGCTTACGCAGGACGGCCATCGGGCGCCTCCTTCGTCGCGCGGGTGTTCGCGAGGATGTCGGCCACCACCCGGTCGGCCATGCGGTCGAGCAGCAGCAGCTGCAGGCCGAGCCACAGGTTCGCCACCAGCCCGACCAGCGTCGTGTACAGCGCGATCGCCATGCCGGCGGTCATCTGCTTCAGCAGGTTCTGGATCTGGTCGATGTCGAAGCTCGGCATGCGGCCGATCTGCGTCGCCATCACGATGAAGCCGACCACCGTGCCGAGCAGGCCGAGCTTGATCGCCGCGCCGGCGAACCACCAGGCGGTCTCGTGCGGGCCGTGGCTGCGCTCCGACAGCAGCGTGCCGGCCAGATCCGGCGTCGCCGCCAGGTCGGCCGCGTGCGCGCGGCGCCAGGCCGAGCCGGGCGCGGCTTCCGCCTGCAGCCGCCAGGCGCGCACGCCGCACCAGGCCGTCAGCACGACCGCGAGCACGACGATGCCGACGCTGATGCCGCTCGGGTCGCCGGTCACCAACTCGCGCCAGGCGCCGCGGGTCTGCAGCCACCAGGCGACGAACAGCGCCAGCCCGGCCGAAAGCGCCCAGGCCCAGAACAAGCGCTGCGCGACCGCGGCCACCGGCGCGGTGGCCGCGGACGCCGCCGCGGCCGCCGGCGCCGCACCAGGGTCAGCACCGGGCGCCACGTCGGCGCGCCGCGGCGGGCGCCGGCCGAGCCCGATCATGCCGGCCCTCCGCCGCGCTTGGCGAGCTGACCGAAGCCGCGCTGCGGGTCGTAGCCCCAGGCGGCGAGCGCGAAGCAGGCGGCGAGCGTGCCGAGCACGACCCACGGCGAGATGCCGGCGTCCTTGCCGTAGAGCGCGAAGCGCATCCACTCGACCGCGTGCGTGAACGGGTTGAACAGCGCGATCCGGTAGACCCACTCGGCGCCCGACTCCTGCAGCTTCCACAGCGGGTACAGCGCGGTCGACAGGAAGTACATCGGGAAGATGACGAAGTTCATCGTGCCGGCGAAGTTCTCCAGCTGCTTGATGTGCACCGACAGCAGCAGCCCGAGCGCGCCGAGCATCAGCGCCGACGCGGTCGCGGCGAGCAGCACCATCGGCGTCTGCGGCCCGATCACCGGCAGCACGGTGCCGAGCAGCGCGGCGACGAGCACGAACGCCGCCGCCTGCGCCAGCGACAGCACCGCGGTGGCGACCAGCTTGGCGAACAGCAGCCACGGGCGCGGCAGCGGCGCGGTCAGCAGCAGCCGCATCAGCCCCATCTCGCGGTCGTAGACCATGCCCAGGCTCGACTGCATGCCGTTGAACAGCAGCACCATGCCGACCAGCCCGGGGGCGATGTAGACGTCGTAGGGAATGTAGGTGTCGTAGGGCTCGGCGATCGCGACGCCGAACACGTTGCGGAAGCCCGCGGCGAACACCGCCAGCCACAGCAGCGGCCGCACCAGCGCCGAGACCAGCCGCCCGGTCTGGCGCGAGAACTTCAGCAGCTCGCGCGCGACGATCGCGGCCAGCGCCTGCAGCGCGTGCGCGAGTCCGCTGCGCCGGCCGTCGCCGCGCGCCGCGCTCACGACCGCGCCCTGCACAGCTTCTCCGGCGCGTCGGCGCCGAGCGTGTCGAGGTTGTTCTTCGGGTGCAGCACGCCCTCCGCCGGCGCGAGCGCGACCACCTGGATGCCGTCGCTGAGCATCAGCGGCTGGCGCAGCTGGCCGTCCCACGGCCGGAAGCTCATGGTCACGCCCTTCGAGCCGTCAAGCTCGGCCGCGGCCAGTGCCTGGCCGAAGGCCGCGGCCGGCCCCTTCGGCGCCGCGGTGGCCGCCGCGACCAGCGCCTTGCCCGCCATGTATGCCGGCCAGTCGTGCGCGCCCATCGGCCGGCCCGCGGCCTTGGTCAGGCGGCGCGTGACCTGCGGTGCGCCGTAGCGCTCGAACTTCGGCGACCATGCCAGCGCCGCCAGCCCGGCGTCGCCGACCACCGGCCGCGGCAGCGCGGTGCGGTAGGGCAGATTGGCGGCGAACTCGCCGTCGCCGTCGACCACCCAGACCGCGTCGTAGCTGCCCTGCGTCAGCAGCAGCGGGTTCGCGAGCGCGCGCTCGCGCGGGTCGGCCGAGAGCTTGAACGGCCGCGTCGCCACCGCCTTCAGGCCGAAGCGCTGGATCGCGGCCTGCACGGTCGCGGCGCGCTCGGCGTCCGTCGGGCCGACGAGCACGAGCAGGTTGCGCCAGTTGCGCGCGACCAGGAACTGCGCGAGCGCATCGGCGCGCATGCGCTCGCTCGGCGCGAGGTGGAACAGGTTGCGCCGGCAGTCGGCGGCGCGCAGCGTGTCGGCGGCCGCGCCGGCGTTGAGCACCGCGATCTTGACCGCGTCGGCCACCGCCAGCGTCAGCGCTGC
>JAFLDG010000263.1 GCA_017302495.1 Burkholderiales bacterium | reverse complement strand
CCGGAAAACGCGCCGTTCCTGCCCAGGGCGGTCGATTCGTATTCCAACGCGCGGCACCCGCACGGCCAGCACGTCGCCCATCACCCGTCGCGCCGCAAAATCACCCAACCAGGCGCTGTCGGTCAGCGCGTCGAGCGTCGCGCCCTGCCCCGCCCGGTACCACTGCACCGACCAGTTCAGCGCGCCGAGGATCATCAGCCGCGCGAGCCGCGCCTGGCCGCCGATGCGCCCCTGCGCGTGCAGCGCGTGGATCGCGTCGGCCCAGGCGCACTCGTAGTCGCGCTGCAGGCGTGCGATCGCGGCGCGCTGGTGCCCGTCGAGCGAGCGCCATTCGTACAGCATCACCGGGATGAAGTCGCTGCCGGGCCCGAGCAGGATGTCGAAGTGCACGCGGGTCAGCGCGCGCAGCCGGGTTTCGACCTCGACCCGGGCCGGCAGCGCGGCGAGCACCCGCGCCTGGCTCGCCAGCGCGGCACGCATGCCTTGCTCGACCACCGCGAACAGCAGCGCCGCCTTGGTCTCGAAGTGGTAGAAGGGCGAGCCGGCGCGCATGCCGGCGGCGGCGGCGATGTCGCGCGTCGTCGTCGCGGCGAAGCCCTGGTGGCGGAACAGCCGCGCCGCGGCGCGCAGCAGTTCCTGGCGCCGGTTGCCTTCGTCGATCGCCTCGGGTGCCTTCTTCGGCCGGCCGCGCGGCCGGGCCTCGCCGGCGGCCGGCACCGTCAGCGCCCGCCGCCGAGGCCGATCGAGCGGCTGATCAGCTCCTTCATGATCTCGTTCGTGCCGCCGTAGATGCGCTGCACGCGCGCGTCGGCCCAGGCGCGCGCGACCGGGTATTCCCACATGTAGCCGTAGCCGCCGTGCAGCTGCACGCATTCGTCGACGACCTTGTTCTGCAGGTCGCTGCACCAGTACTTGGCCATCGACGCGGTCGCGCTGTCGAGCTTGCCCGCGACTTCCAGCTCGATGCACTTGTCGACGAACACGCGCGCGACCTGCGCCTCGCTCTGCAACTCGGCCAGGCGGTAGCGGGTGTTCTGGTAGGCGCCCACCGGCTGGCCGAAGACCTTGCGCTCCTTGACGTACGCGATCGTCAGGTCGATCGCCGCCTGCATCGCCGCCACCGCGCCGATCGCGATCTGCAGCCGCTCCCACGGCAGCTGCTCCATCAGGCAGATGAAGCCGCGGCCTTCCATCGCCGGGCCGCCGAGCAGGTTCTCGGCCGGCACCTTCACGTCCTGGAAGAACAGCTCGGAAGTGTCCTGCGCCTTCAGGCCGACCTTCTTCAGCCGCTTGCCGCGTTCGAAGCCGGCCATGCCGCGCTCCACCAGCAGCAGGCTGGTGCCCTTGGCGCCGGCCTCGGGGTCGGTCTTCGCGACCACGATCACCAGGTCGGCATGCCAGCCGTTGGTGATGAAGGTCTTCGAGCCGTTCAGCAGGTAGCGGTCGCCCTTGCGCACCGCGGTGGTCTTGACGCCCTGCAGGTCCGAGCCGGCGGCCGGTTCGCTCATCGCGATCGCGCCGACCATCTCGCCGCTCGCCAGCTTCGGCAGCCAGCGCTGCTTCTGGTCCTCGGTGCCGTAGCGCTGGATGTACGGCGCGACGATCTCGGTGTGCAGGCCGAAGCCGATGCCGCTGTAGAAGCCGGCCGACAGTTCCTCCATCTGCACCACCGAGTACCGCTTGTCGACGCCGGCGCCGCCATAGGCCTCGGGCATCGTCATGCACAGGAAGCCGTTGGCGCCGGCCTTGCGCCAGACCTCGCGGTCCACGTAGCCCTGCTCTTCCCAGTCGGCGTGGAAGGGCGCGATCTCCTTGTCGACGAAGCGGCGGAAGCTGTCGCGGAAGGCTTCGTGGTCGGCGTTGAACAGCGTGCGTTCGATCATCGCGGGTTCCGGCTGAGTTTCACGAAGCGGATGCTCGGTGAAAGAGTCTAGCGCGCCGGCACCCACCCGCCGCCGCAGCTCAGGCGGGCGCGGCGGCCCGGTGCCGGCGCCAGGCGGCCAGCTGCCGCAGCCCCATCGGCAGCGCGAGCAGCGCGCCGGCCACGGTAGGCACGAGGCCCGGCGCGATCAGCAGCAGCGCCGCGAGCACGCACAGCGCCTGCTCGACCCGGCTCATCTCGACCAGGAAGAAGCGCGACAGCGCGGCCGCGAGCAGCGTGATGCCGAGCACGCAGCCGGTGAAGGTGAGCGTGAAGTCGTAGAGCGTGAAGCCCTTCGTCACGATCAGCAGCGCCGGCGAGAACACGAACACGAACGGCACCAGCGCCTTCGCCAGGCCGAGCCGGAACGCGGTGTTGCCGGTGCGGAACGGGTCGCTGCCGGCCATGCCGGACGCCGCATAGGCCGCGAGCGCGACCGGCGGCGTGATGTCGGCGAGCACGCCGTAGTAGAAGACGAAGAAGTGCGCGACCAGCGGCTCGACGCCGAGCTGCACCAGCGTCGGCGCCGCGACGGTGACCATGATGATGTAGTTGGCCGTGGTCGGGATGCCGGCGCCGAGCAGGATGCAGACCACGCCGGTCATCACCAGCGCGACCAGCAGCGTCAGCGCCTGCGGGCTGGCCAGCGCCGCCGGCAGCAGCGTGCCCACCGTCGCGGCGGTTGCCTGCGCGGCGCCGGTGATGATCGTGCTCAGCTTGAAGCCGACACCCGTCAACGTGACGACGCCGATCACGATGCCGACCGAGGCCGCCGCGGCGCCGACCGCGAGCGCGTACTTGGCGCCGGTGCCCAGGGCCTCGACCAGCACCGGCGTGCCGATCCGGCCGCGGATGCGCAGCGCCTTCAGCGCCAGCGGCGTGGCGATCACCGCGACGCCGAGCAGCGCGAGCTTGACGCCGCCGTGCTCGATGCCGCCGAACACCAGCGCCAGCAGCAGCGCGTGCAGCCCGGCCATCAGCGCCCAGTGGCGCGCCGTGTTGCCGCGCTCGAGCGTGCTCAGGCCGACGATCGCGCACGAGCTGATGCCGGCGAAGGCGGCCAGGTACGGCGTGCGGCCGCTGACGAGGATGACGATCAGCAGCGCGAGCGGGATCAGCGTCGGCCAGCGCCGTGCGAACGAGTCGCGCAGCTTCGGCATCTCGTCGTCGGTCAGGCCGCGCAGGCCGTGGCGCTTGGCCTCGAAGTGCACCTGCATGAACACGCCGAAGAAGTGCATGAAGGCCGGCACCGCGGCGGCGGCGATGATCGTCTGGTACGGCAGGCCGAGGAACTCGATCATCAGGAACGCGGCCGCGCCGAGCACCGGCGGCGTGATCTGGCCGCCGGTGGACGACGCGGCCTCGACCGCACCGGCGAACTCGCGCTTGTAGCCGACGCGGATCATCGCGGGAATCGTCAGCGAGCCGACCGTCACCGCGTTCGCGACCGAGCTGCCCGACAGCATGCCGAACAGCGCCGAGCCGAACACGCTGACCTTCGCCGGCCCGCCGGCGTAGCGCCCGGCCACCGCCGACGCGACGTCGAGGAACAGCTGGCCGAGGCCGACGCGGGTGGCGATCACGCCGAACAGCACGAAGTGGAAGACGTAGGTCGCGACCACGCCGACCGCGACGCCGTAGATGCCCTGGCTGGTCAGGTACTGGTGGTTCACCAGCTGGGTCCAGGTCGCGCCGGCGTGCTTGAGCAGCCCGGGGAACACCGGCCCGGCGAGCGCGTAGGCGATGAACAGCAGCGCGATCACCGGCAGCGGCCAGCCCATGCTGCGCCGGGTCGCCTCGAGCAGCGCGATCAGCAGGATGCTGCCCATCACCACGTCGAGCCCGCTCGGGTTGCCGACGCGAAACGCCAGGTCGTCGAACACCCACGGGATGTACAGCACCGACGCGGCGACCGCGAGCGCGAACAGCCAGTCGAACCAGGGCACGCCGCCGGGCCAAAGCAAGCGGGACGGCGGCGCCTGCTCGAGCAGCGCGCGGCGGTGCGGGAAGACCAGGAAGATCAGCCCGAGCACGAAGGCCAGGTGCACGCCGCGGTGGGTGATCTCCTGCAGCAGGCCGAAGCCGGCCGTGTAGTAGTGGAACAGCGACAGCGCGATCAGCAGCGCGCCGACCAGCGTCGACACCGTCCGGCCCAGCGGCCGGAAGCGCATCTCGGGGTCGAACTTCCGTTCGAGCGCCGCGAGCTGCGCTTCGTCCGGCGGCGCGGCCGCGCTCATCGCGCCGGGCCGCGGTTCACTTCAGCACGCCCGCTTCCTTGTAGTACTTCTCCGCGCCCGGGTGGAACGGGATGCCCGCGCCCTTGACCGCGTTCTCCTTCGTGATGAACTTGCCCTTGGCGTGGCCGGCGGCCATCGCCTTCTGGCCGGCCTCGCCGTACAGCGCCTTGACGATCTCGTAGACCACCTGGGCATCGGCCTTGTCGCTGGTGACCCACTGCGCGCCGACGGCCAGCGTCTTGACCGCGCCGACGCCCTTGTAGGTGTCGGCCGCGATCAGGTCGTCGGCGAAGAAGCCGCTGCTCTTCTTCAGCGCTTCGGCGGGCGCGCCTTCGATCGCCAGGATGTCGATGCCGGTGCCGGCCGAGGCCAGCTCGGCGATCGCGCCGGCCGGCGCGCCGCCGGTGAAGAAGAAAGCGTCGAGCGCGCCGTCCTTCAGCTTGTCGCCGGCCTGGTTCGGCTTGATGTACTCGGGCTTGAGGTCGCTTTCCTTCAGGCCGTAGGCGGCGAGGATCGCGCGCGCGTTGATCAGCGTGCCCGAGCCCGGCTCGTCGAGCGCGACCCGCTTGCCCTTCAGATCGGCGACGGTCTTGATGCCGCTGCCCTTCTTCACGACGACGTGCACGCTCTCCGGGTACAGGTTCGCGATCAGCCGCAGGCCCGGCACGTTCGGCTTGCCCTCGAACACGCCGGTGCCCTTGTAGGCCCAGGTCGCGACGTCGGCCTGCGAGAAGCCGGACTCCATCTGCCCTCCGGCGATCGCGTTCACGTTCGCCAGCGAGCCGTTGCTCGACTGCGCGGTGGCGGCGATCTTGCCCGGCTGGCTGACCGCGTTCGCGATCATGCCGCCCACCGGATAGTAGGTGCCGGCGGTGCCGCCGGTGCCGATGCGGAAGAACACCTGTGCCTGCGCGCCGGCGGCGAGGCCGGCGACCAGCAGCACGGTGGCGATGCGCGGAATCAGCTTCATGCGGGAATGCTCCTCGGGGTTGGCGGACGAAAGCGGCGATGGTATCGGCAGCCGGCGCGGCGGCACGGTGGTTCAATCCCGGACATGCCCGACACCCTGCCCGACCCGCCCTCGGCCCGCACCTGGCAGTGCGCCGCCCTCGCCGACGACTTCAGCGGCCTGCAACTGGTCCACCAGGCGCTGCCGCCCTGCGCCGCCGGCGAGGTGCGCATCCGGGTGCGCGCCGCGGCGCTGAACTTCCCGGACCTGCTGATGGCGCGCGGCCGCTACCAGGTGAAGCCGGCGTTGCCCTTCGTGCCCGGCCTCGAATGCGCCGGCGTCGTCACCGCCGCCGCACCCGACGTGGCCTGGCCGCGCGTCGGCGAGCGCGTGGTCTACCACGCGCAGACCGGCGCCTTCGCCGACGCGCTGGTGGCGCCCGCGGCGCTGCTGCGCCCGGCGCCCGCCGGCTTCGACGATGCCGAAGCGGCCGCGTTCGGCGCGGTCGCCCTCACCGCCTGGGTCGCGCTGGTGCGGCGCGCACAGCTCGAACGCGGCGAGACGCTGCTCGTGCACGGCGCCGCGGGCGGCACCGGCCTGGCCGCGGTGCAGCTCGGCCGCCACCTCCCTCTTGACTTCGCGGGTCCATATCTTTGGAAATTGGCCCAATTGGTCCAGACCAAACAATTTCAATTTTAGCAAATGGCTTTGGCAAATAGGTTTTATTCCACGATTTTGGAAAATGAAAAGCATTA
>JAFLDG010000262.1 GCA_017302495.1 Burkholderiales bacterium | reverse complement strand
CGACGACGATGCGTGGCTGATCAGCCAGGGCCGGCATGCCGACCCGTTCGCGGTGCTCGGCCCGCACGCGCAGGCCGACGGCGGCGTCCGGCTCGCGGTGATGCTGCCGGGGGCCCGGGCCGTGCACGCCGTCGCCGCCGCCGGCGGCGCGCCGCTGGCCGCGCTGACGCCGCGCAACGCGGCCGGCCTGTTCGAGGGCCGGCTGGGCGCTGCCGCCGACTACCGGCTGCAGGTGCACTGGGCCGCGGGCGGCCAGGCGCTGCTCGACGACCCGTATCGCTTCGGCCCGGTGCTGGGCGAGATCGACACCTGGCTGCTGGCCGAAGGCTCGCACCTGCGGCCGTTCGAGATCCTCGGCGCGATCCCGCGCGCGCACGAAGGCGTGACCGGTTGCAGCTTCGCGGTCTGGGCGCCGAACGCGAAGCGCGTCAGCGTGGTCGGCGACTTCAACCACTGGAACCCGCTGCAGCACCCGATGCGCCATCGCCGCGAATGCGGCGTCTGGGAGATCTTCCTGCCCGGCGTGGCCGCCGGCGCGCGCTACAAGTTCGACATCGTCGGCGCCCACGGCGAGCCGCTGCCGCTGAAGGTGGACCCGTATGCGCGCCGCGCCGAGCTGCGCCCGGCCGACGCCAGCATCGTCGCGCCGCTGCCCGAGCGCCTGGGCCCGCTGCCGGAACGCCGGCGCGCGAATGCGCTGGACGCGCCGATCAGCATCTACGAGGTCCACCTCGGCTCGTGGCGGCGCGTGCCCGAGGCCGGCAACCGCTGGCTGGACTGGGACGAACTCGCCGACCAGCTCGTCGGCTACGCGGCCTGGATGGGCTTCACGCACCTCGAGCTGCTGCCGATATCGGAACACCCGTTCGACGGTTCCTGGGGTTACCAGACCCTCGGCCTGTACGCGCCCACCGCCCGCTTCGGCCCGCCGGAGGGTTTCCGCCGCTTCGTCCGGCGTGCGCACGAGGCCGGCCTCGGGGTGATCGTCGACTGGGTGCCGGCGCACTTCCCGACCGACGAGCACGGCCTGGTGCGCTTCGACGGCACCGCGCTGTTCGAGCACGCCGACCCGCGCGAAGGCTTCCACCAGGACTGGAACACGCTGATCTACAACTTCGGCCGCACCGAGGTGCGCAACTTCCTCGCCGGCAGCGCGCTGTACTGGATCGAGCGCTTCGGCATCGACGGCCTGCGCGTCGACGCGGTGGCGTCGATGCTGTACCGCGACTACAGCCGCAAGCCGGGCGAATGGGTGCCGAACATCTACGGCGGCCGCGAGAACCTCGAGGCGATCGACTTCCTGCGGCGCACGAACCAGGTCGTCGGCGAGCAATGCCCGCAGGCGATCACGATCGCCGAGGAGTCCACGTCCTTTCCCGCGGTCTCGCGCCCGCCCTACGCCGGCGGCCTGGGCTTCCACTTCAAGTGGAACATGGGCTGGATGAACGACACGCTGCGCTACATCGCGCGCGACCCGGTGCACCGCAAGTTCCACCACCGCGAACTGAGCTTCGGCCTGATGTACGCGTTCAGCGAGAACTTCGTGCTGCCGATCTCGCACGACGAGGTCGTGCACGGCAAGGGCTCGCTGCTGCAGAAGATGCCCGGCGACCGCTGGCAGAAGTTCGCGAACCTGCGCGCCTATCTCGGCTTCATGTGGGGCCACCCGGGCAAGAAGCTGCTGTTCATGGGCTGCGAGTTCGCGCAGGTTGCCGAGTGGAACCACGACACGAGCCTGGACTGGCACCTGACGCACGACCCGATGCACGGCGGCGTGCAGCAGCTCGTGCGCGACCTGAACCGGCTGTTGCGCGAGATCCCCGCGCTGCACGAACGCGACGTCAAGGCCGACGGCTTCGAGTGGGTCGCGCACAGCGACGCCGAACACAGCGTGACCAGCTTCGTGCGCTGGGGCGCCGAGGGCCGCTCGGCGCTGCTGGTGCTGAACAACTTCACGCCGGTGGTGCGCCGCGGCTGGCGCGTCGGTGTGCCGCGCGCCGGCGCCTGGCGCGAGCGGCTGAACACCGACTCCGCGTTCTACGGCGGCAGCAACCTCGGCACGCCGCAGGCGTGGAGCGAGCCGGTGCCGTGCAACGACCGACCCGACTCGATCCTGATCGACCTGCCGCCGCTGGCCACCGTGTTCTTCGAATGGGCGCCGTGAGCGCCGACGCGCCGGCGCTGCAGCGCGGCCGGCCGTGGCCGATGGGCGCGAGTGTGGATGCTGCCGGGGTGAACTTCGCCGTGTACTCGGCGCATGCGACCCGGCTCGAGCTGTGCGTCTACGACGACGACGGCGCGAACGAACGCTTCCGCCTGCCGCTGCCGGCGCGCACCGGTGCCGTCTGGCACGGCCACCTGCCCGGCGCGGGCCCGGGCCTCGTCTACGGCCTGCGCGCGCACGGCCCGTGGGCGCCGCACGACGGCCACCGCTTCAACCCGGCCAAGCTGCTGCTCGACCCGTGGGCGCGCGAGATCGTCGGTACCTTCCGCTGGGACGACCGGCAGCGCGGCCACGCGAGCGGCGATCCGGCCCGGCCCGATCCGCGCGACAACGGCGACATCGCGTGCAAGGCGCGCGTGATCGGCGACGACGGCTACGACTGGCAAGGCGACGCAGCGCCGGCCGTGCCGTGGGCCGACACCGTGGTCTACGAACTGCACGTGCGCGGCTTCACCAGGCGCCACCCGGGCGTGCCCGAAGCCGAACGCGGCAGCTTCGCCGGCCTGGCGAGCGCGGCCGCGATCGCGCACTTCCGGCGCCTCGGCGTGACCACGCTCGAGCTGCTGCCGGTGCAGCAGTTCATCGACGAGGAGCGGCTGGTGCGGCTCGGCCTGTCGAACTACTGGGGCTACAACACGCTCGGCTTCTTCTGCCCGCACCCGCGCTACGGCAGCCGCGGCGGCGGGCGCGCGCTGCGCGACGAGTTCCGCGACATGGTGCGCCGGCTGCACGCCGCCGGGCTGGAAGTGGTGCTCGACGTGGTCTTCAACCACACCGCCGAGAGCGACGAGACCGGCCCGACGCTGGCCTGGCGCGGCCTGGACAACGCGCACTGGTACCGGCTCGACGCCGACGACCGCGCGGCCTACGAGAACCCGACCGGCACCGGCAACGCGCTCGACCTGCGCCACCCGCACGTGCTGCAGCTGGTCACCGACAGCCTGCGCTGGTGGGTCGAGCAGTTTCATGTCGACGGCTTCCGCTTCGATCTCGCGCCGGTGCTCGCCCGCGGCGACCGCGGCTTCGAGCCGCGCGCGGCCTGGCTTGCCGCGATCGCGCAGGACCCGGTGCTGCAGCGCGTGAAGCTGATCGCCGAGCCCTGGGATATCGGCCCGGGCGGCTACCAGCTCGGCGCCTTCCCGACCGGCTGGGCCGAGTGGAACGACCGCTTCCGCGACACGCTGCGCGCGTTCTGGCTCGGGCACCCGGTCGATCGCGGCGAGTTCGCGCGCCGGCTGTGCGCGTCGGCCGACCGGTTCCAGCGCCGCCATCGGGCGCCGTCGGCGTCGGTCAACTTCGTCACCGCGCACGACGGCTTCACGTTGCGCGACCTGGTCAGCCATGACCGGCGCCACAACGAAGCGAACGGCGAAGGCAACCGCGACGGCCACGACCGCAACCTGAGCTGGAACGGCGGCGTCGAGGGCGAGACCGACGACCCGGCCGTGCTCGAGCGGCGCGCGCGGCTGCAGCGCGCGCTGCTGGCCACGCTGCTGCTCGCGCAGGGCACGCCGATGCTCAGCGCCGGCGACGAGCTGGGCCACGGCCAGCGCGGCAACAACAACCCGTACTGCCAGGACAACGAACTGACCTGGCTCGACTGGGCCGGCGCCGATCCGGCGCTGACCGACTGGGTCGCGACGCTGATCCGCCTGCGCCGCGACGGGCGGCTGTTCCCCGACGCCTGGACCACCGGACGAGCCGATGCCGAAGGCCGCGTCGATCTCGACTGGCTGCGCGCGGACGGCCGGGCGCCGACCGTCGCCGACTGGCAGGACGGCGGCGAGCGGGTGCTCGGCGCCCGCTTCGGCGCGCCGCCCGACGGCGGGCCACCGTGGCTGGTGCTGTTCAACGCCGGCGACACCGACCGCGACTTCGTGCTGCCGGAGGGCCGCTGGCGGCTGCGGCTGTGCAGCCTGCCCGGCGCGATCGTCCCCGGTGATGACGCGCCGCCGCTGGCCGCGCACTGCCCGCTGCCGGCACGCTGCCTGCGCGTGCTGCGTCGGGTCGACGGCTGAAGGCCCGCACACGATGCGCCTGCCCCGCGCCAGCGGCATCCTGCTGCACCCGACCTCGCTGCCCGGCCCGCACGGCTGCGGCGATCTCGGCGCCGAGGCCTACCGCTTCGTCGACTGGCTGGTGCAGGCCGGGCAGGCGCTGTGGCAGGTGCTGCCGCTGGGCGTGATCGGCGCCGGCAACAGCCCGTACGCGAGCCCGTCGGCCTTCGCCGGCAACCCGCTGCTGATCGACCTGCACGAGTTGCACGCGCGCGGCTGGCTGGCCGAGGCGGAGCTCGCGGCGGACGTTGCGCTGCCCGGCGACCGGGTCGACTTCGCCGCCACCGTCTCCTTTCGCATGCGCCGGCTGCAGGCGGCTGCCTCGGCCTTCTTCGCCGCGGCCGACGGCGAGGCGCGTGCCGAGTACGACGCCTTCGTCGCCGCGCATGCCGGCTGGCTCGAGGACTTCGCGCTGTTCATGGCGCTGAGCGAGGCCCATGACGGGGCCGAGTGGACCGCCTGGCCCGGCGCGCTCGTGCACCGCGACCCGCAGGCGCTGCGGCGGGCGCAGGCCGAACACGCCGAGCGCGTCGCGTTCTGGCGCTTCGGCCAATGGTGCTTCTACCGGCAGTGGGCGGCGTTGCGCCGCTACGCGAACGGCCGCGGCGTGCGCCTCGTGGGGGACGCGCCGATCTTCGTCGGCGGGCACAGCGCCGATGTCTGGACGAACCAGGCGTTGTTCGAACTGGACACCGACGGCCGGCCCACCGTGGTCGCGGGCGTGCCGCCGGACTACTTCAGCGCCACCGGGCAGCGCTGGGGCAACCCGCTGTATCGCTGGGACGTCCATGCCGCCGACGGTTTCGGCTGGTGGTTGCGGCGGCTGCGCGGCATCTTCGAGCTGGTGGACCTGGTCCGCATCGACCACTTCCGCGGTTTCGCCGGCTACTGGGAGATCCCGGCCGCCGAGCCGACCGCGATCCACGGCCGCTGGCGCCCCGGCCCCGGCGAAGCCCTGTTCGAAGCCGTCTGGGCCGGTCTGGGCCGGGTGCCGATCATCGCCGAGGACCTGGGCCTGATCACCCCCGACGTGACCGCCCTGCGCCAGCGTTTCCGGCTGCCGGGCATGCGCGTGCTGCAGTTCGCGTTCGGCGGCGACGCGACGAACCCGTTCCTGCCGCACCACCATACGCCGGACAGCGTGGTCTATCCGGGCACGCACGACAACGACACCTGCGTCGGCTGGTGGGCCGGCGCCGCAGCGCACGAGCGCGAATTCGCCGCCGCCTACCTGCGCTGCGACGGCGACGACATCGCCGCGGCGATGGTCCACGCCGCGCTCGGATCGGTGGCCGACACCGCGATCGTCGCGCTGCAGGACGTGCTCGCGCTCGATGGCCGCGCCCGCATGAACTTTCCCGGCCGGGCCGAAGGCTGGTGGGAATGGCGCGTCGGACCCTCGCCGCTCGAGCCGGCTTGCGCGCCGCGGCTGGCCGCGCTCGGCCGGCTGTTCGACCGGGCACCACCGCGTCCCGGCGGCTGACGCGCCTTCGGCGATTGCCGGGCCGCACAAAGGC
>JAFLDG010000261.1 GCA_017302495.1 Burkholderiales bacterium | reverse complement strand
GCAGCGAGGCGGCCGGGTCGGCGGCGTGCGTACGGGCCGGGTCTCGTTCGGGCCTCCGGTGGCGCCGGAGCCAGGCGACGATCGCCACCAGGGCCAGGCCGGCCAGCAGCCACAACAGCGGTTCATCCATCGGTGCGTCGTCCGGCTATGCGCAATGCCCGCCGAGCTTAGGCGCGAACCGCGCCCCGCGGCAGGCGACCCCGGCCGCAGCTGGCAGATTGTTCGCGAACTCGGCTGCCGCGTGGCGCCGCGACGCCACGCCGGCCGCGGCCGGCGCCTACAGGTCGAGCACCAGCCGCGGGCTCTTCGCGCGCGAGCAGCAGGGCGTGAACTGGTCGTTCGCCGCCTGTTCCTCGGGCGTCAGATAGACATCGCGGTGGTCGGGCTCGCCTTCGATCACGCGCGTCAGGCAGGTGCCGCACACGCCCTGCTCGCAAGAGGTCGGCACCTCGACGCCGGCCTCGGCCAGCGCCTGCGTCACCGACCGGTCCTTCGGCACGACGACCACACGGCCCGAGCTCGCGAGCAGGACCTCGAACGCGCCGTCGCCGGCCTGGGGCGCCACGTCGGCGGCGAAGAACTCGTAATGCAGCTGCGCTTCGGGCCAGCCGCGCGCGCGCGCCGTGCCGAGCACCGCATCCATGAAGCCTTTCGGCCCGCAGACGTACAGATGGGTCCCGGCCTGCGGCGTCTCGAGCAGCGCGCCGATGTCGAGCTTCTGCGCCGCGGCGCCGTCGTCGAAGTGGAAGTGCACGTTCGACGCGAACTTCGAGCCGCGGATGCGCTCGTGGAACGCGGTGCGCTCGCGCGAGCGGGCGCAGTAGTGCATCCGGAAGTCGGCGCCGGCGATCGCCAGCCGCTCGGCCATGCACAGGATCGGCGTGACGCCGATGCCGCCGGCCAGCAGCAGGTGGCTCTTCGCGTCGTGCGCGAGCGGGAAGTGGTTCTTCGGCGGGCTGATCGTCAGCCGGTCGCCCTCCTGCACGCGGTCGTGCATCGCCGCCGAGCCGCCGCGCGAGGCCGGGTCGCGCAGCACGCCGATCAGATACCGGTGGCTCTCGGTCGGGTCGTTGCACAGCGAGTACTGGCGCGTGAACCCGCCCGGCAGCTGCACGTCGACATGCGAGCCGGCGGAAAACGCCGGCAGCGGCCGGCCGTCCTCGGCCACCAGCTCGAAGGTGCAGATGTCCAGCGCCTCGGTCGCCTTGCGTGCGACGCGCACCGCAATGGCCGACGGTGCGTTCATCGCCCGGCCCTCCGCGGCGTGCGCCGCGAGGCCGGCCGCTCGATGCCGACGCCCGCACTCATGCGGCCACCGTCGCGCGTTCGGCGGCGATGAGGCGGTCGAGGATCTTCCTCGCCTGCACGCCGCCGGTGTCGATGTTGAGCTTGAGCAGCTCGCGCTCGGGCCAGGCGAGAAGATTCTTCTGCTGACGCTCGAGCATCTCCAGGTCCTCGGCGAAGATCTTGCCCTGGCCTTCGCGGATCTGCGCGGTCAATGCCTTGTCGTCGGCGCGGAAGTTGCGCGCCATGCCCCAGAAGTACCACATCGAGGTCTCGGTCTCGGGGGTGAGGAAGTCGACGACGATCGCGTACGCCTTCTTCTCCTTCGGCGCTTCGTAGCCGCCGTGGCCGGCGAGCGCAACGCCGACCTCGATCATCACCTGGCTCGGCGGCGTGAAGCGGCAGATCTGCCAGCGGTCGACCGGCTGGTCCTCGGGCAGGCCGTTCGCGCGCAGCGCGGTGCGCCAGAACGGCGGCGCCGGGATGTCGTTCATGAACCGGCTGGTCACCGCCGAGTCGCCCTCGGTCGTCGTCTTGCACGGCGTCTCGTCGATCTCGGGCTGGCCGATGCTGGTCGAGTGCACGTAGGTCTCGTGCGTCAGGTCCATCAGGTTGTCGATCATCAGCCGGTAGTCACAGCCGATGTGGTACAGGCCGCCGCCGTAGGCCCACTCGGGGTCGTGCGCCCAGAACAGGTCGGGGATCTTCGCCTCGTCGGCCAGCGCCGCATCGCCCGGCCAGACCCAGACGAAGCCGTGGCGCTCGACCGCCGGAAACGCACGCACCGGCGGAAAGCCACGCACGCGCTGCCCCGGCATCGACACGGTCTTGCCGTCGCAGCCCATCGCCAGGCCGTGGTAGCCGCAGACCAGGTTGCCTTCGACCACGCGGCCGAGCGACAGCGGCGCGCCGCGGTGCGGGCACCAGTCCTCGAGCGCGGTGGCCTTGCCGCCGGGGCCGCGGAAGAGGACGAGGCGCTGGCCGCAGACCCGGCGGCCGAGCGGCTTGTCGTCGATCTCGTTCGGCATCGCGGCCACGTACCAGGTGTTCAGCGGAAACATCGGACTCTCCTCTCTCCAGCAATGGGGGTTCAGCGCAAGCCGCGGCGCCGGATCAGCCCGGCGCCGGGGATCTGCGGCAGCGTGCGCGGGCTCTTCAGCGCCTCGCGCAGGTTGTCCTGGGCGATGCGCGCGTGCTCGCGCATCAACGCCTCGGCGCGGGCGCCTTCGCGCGCCGCGATCGCCTCGACCGCGGCCCGGTGCTGCGCCTGCGCGACCAGCAGCGATTCGCGCGAGCGCGCAGCGGTGGCCAACACGAAGGCGTTCGGGCCGGCAAACGGCAGCGCGGTCGCGCGCTCGAGCTGGCGCTGCACGAGGGAACTGCCGGCCATCGCCGCGAGCAGCTCGTGCAGCCGGGCGTTCTGCGCGGCGTAGTCGGCCAGCGCGGCTTCGTCGAGCGTCGCCGGCGCGAGCACCTCGTCGATCGCGGCGACGCATTCGCGCGCCTGGCTCAGCAGCAACGGCGACGCACCGCGCTCGGCCGCGAGCCGCGCGGCCAGGCCTTCGAGCGTGCCGCGCAGCTCGATCGCGTCGTGGATGTCGGCTTCGGAGAACTGCCGGACGACGAAGCCGCCGCCGGGCAGCGCGTCGAGCAGGCCCTCCTCGGCCAGCCGGTGCAGCGCGGCGCGGATCGGCGTGCGCGAGACCCCGATGCGCTCGACCAGCGCCAGCTCGGCGATGCGCTGGCCCGGCTGCAGTTCGCCGCCGATCACGAGTTCGCGCAGGCGCAACTCGGCCTTCACCGTCTGCGACGGCGCTGCGGCTTCGGCGGGTTCCAGGATCTCACCCATGGGCGGCTCTCGATCAGGATGTGAGTCCAGTCTGTATACATGATAGCCGAATTCCTCAGGCAATACCTCGAAAACTGGACGACTCGGATCGCTAGATCGGCGTTCTTGTATGCAGAATGTCGACAGAATGTACCGAGGCAGCCTCGGGAACGCCATCGGCCCGATGCGGATCGAACATGACGTGATTGACGCTACTGACGCCATTGACACGACTGACCAAATTGCCGAAAAGACCCGGGGAGACGCACAATCGCGGCATACACGAACGGTCTGCAACGGCGTCGGCCATGGCCCAAGCGAACTCACTGCCGCGCGCGACACGCTCCACAACGGCCGGGCCCGGGGTTGCGCGTCCGTCGGCAGACCGGCAAGCCGCGGCGCTGCTGTCTGCCAGCCTCGCCTGGCGCCAGGCGAGGCTCGACCAGCCCGACATGGTCAGCAGCGACGAAGCGGCGGCCCTGATCCGGACCAACCGCGAGACGGTCAACCAGTGGATCCGCGCCGGCCGCTGCATCGGGCTGGAGCGCAGCGTGCGCGGCTGGCGCCTGCCGCGCTGGCAGTTCGAGCCTGCGATCCACAAGCACCTGCCGGCGATCGCCCGCGCGCTCGGCACCACCGAAGGCTGGGCCCTGCTGCTGTTCCTCGAGACGCCGAACGAGGCGCTCGATGGGCAGACGCCGCGCGTGGCGCTCGAGCAGGGCCAGGCCGAACGCGTGCTCGACCTGGCCGGCGTCGAAGGCACCTCCGACCGATGAAGGTGCTGCCGTTCGCCGCGGCGACGCTGCCGGCCGCGACGAACCTGTACCGCGTGCAAAGGCCGGCGACGGGTGCGAGCGGCCATGCGGTCGGATCGGTCCGCCTGCCGCCCAGCCCGGCGCGCCGGGGCCGCTTCGATCTGGCCGCCCGCCATGTGGCCGCCTTCGCGCTCGATGCCGAGACCGCCGTCTACGAAACCTTCGCCCGATCGAACTCGCGCGCGGTCTCCCTGTCGCTGCTCGGCGCGCGTGAGATGCTGCACGTGCAGACGACGGTGGACGTGCCGGTCCTGGACGCGCGGCCGCACGTACACGGCTGGCCGTTCGTCACCGCGGCACGCTATGCGGCCACGCAGGACGAGGCCGACGAAGCCGACACGGTGCACCGGCTGTTCGGCGTGCTCTACGCCTCGGCGCAGCGTCAGGGCGCGCATTGCGTCGCGCTGTTCGACAAGCCGCTGGGCGCTGCGGCCAGCGTCCTGTCGACCCTGTCCACCGGAACGGCCGTGCCGCTGCATGCGGCTTCCGGCACGCTGCATCCCGCCGTCGTTGGCGCGCTGGTCGGGGCGCAGCTGCCGCTCGTGCCCTGACCGCCGCGCGCCTCAGCCGCCCGCCAGCTCCGGCAACGGCACCAACCGCCAGCCGGCCGCGCGCAGCGCGTCGCCGATCGCCTGCGCGGCGGCCACGGCCTGCGGGTCGTCGCCGTGCACGCAGATGCTCTGTACGCGAACGGGCAGCTCGACGCCGTTGACGCTGTGCAGCGCGCCGGTCTCGACCATGCGCATCACGTGCGCCGCGCATTGCTCGGGGCCGTGCAGCACGGCGCCCGGCAGCGCGCGCGGCATCAGCGTGCCGTCGTCGGCATAGGCGCGGTCGGCGAAGACCTCCTCGACCACCGGCAGCCCGGCCTCGTGCCCGGCCGCCGCGAGCTGCGACAGCGCCGGCGCGAGCAGGATCAGGCCCTCGTCCACCGCGCGCACCGCGCGCGCCACGCAGCGCGCCAGCTTCGCGTCGACGCAGGCCATGTTGTTCAGCGCGCCGTGCGGCTTGACGTGCGTGACCGCGGTGCCTTCGGCCTTCGCGATCGCCTGCAGCGCGCCGATCTGGTAGATCAGCATCGCTTCCAGCTCGGCCTCGGCGATGTCCATCCGGCGCCGGCCGAAGCCCTGCAGGTCGGGGTACGACGGATGCGCGCCGATGCTGACGCCGTGCGCTTTCGCGAGTGCGACCGTGCGCCGCATCACCGCCGGATCGCCGGCATGGAAGCCGCAGGCGACGTTGGCCGAGTTCACCAGCGCCAGCATCTGATCGTCGCGGCCCATGCGCCAGGCGCCGAAGCTCTCGCCCAGGTCGGCGTTGAGGTTCAGGGTCTTGCTCATCCAACGCTCCTTTGCCGCTTGTGCGCCGCGGATCGTGCTCGCCGGCGCCGGGACGCACCGATCACGCCGGCTCCCACGGCAGCCGGCCGCTCGCGGCATCGATGATGCCGCTGACCAGGTTGCCCTCGCGCAGCGCCTCCGGATCCAGGCTGCCCGGCAGCCGGTAGGGCACGACCGTCTGCAGCCAGCGCTCGAGCGCTTGTGCCTGTTCATGCAGCGCAGCGAAGGCCCGGGCGCGCGTCACCGCGGCGAAGCGCAGTTCGCTGCCCGGCCGCGCATGCGCCAGCCGCGGCAGATCGGCGCGGATCACGGTCGCGATCTTGGTGTAACCGCCCACCGTCTGCGCATCGGCCAGCAGCACGATCGGCTGGCCGTTGCCGGGCACCTGGATCGCCCCCGGCGCGATGCCGTCGGAGGTGATGTCGGCGCTGCCGCGGTGCGCGAGCACGGGGCCTTCGAGGCGCAGCCCCATGCGGTCGCTGGCGCGGCCGACGCGGTAGGGCTCGTGCAGCAGCGTGGCGATGGCCTCGGCCGTGAAGGCCTCGTCCTGCGGCCCCAGCATCACGCGGATCGGCCCGTCGTCGTGCGCGAACGGCGCCGGCGCGCGCCACTCGACGGCCGGGTCGCCGGCCGGCGCGCCGCATTCGATGCCGTCGCCGGCCT
>JAFLDG010000260.1 GCA_017302495.1 Burkholderiales bacterium | reverse complement strand
CCCCATCGGCCCCCCCGCCACTGCCGGGCCCGTCGTCGCGCGCCGCGCCGTCGCCGGCCCCTCCGCAGTCGGGCCCGCTGCCCGCCCCAGCCGAAAGCGCGGGGTCTGCGGACTGGGCGATCGATGTCCGCGGGCTGACCAAACGCTACGGCAGGCACACCGTCGTCGACCGCGTCGACCTGCAGGTGCGGCCGGGCCGCATCTGCGGCTTCCTCGGCCCGAACGGCAGCGGCAAGACGACGACGATCCGCATGCTGTGCGGGCTGCTCACGCCGAACGCCGGCGAGGGCCGCTGCCTCGGCCTGGACATCAATGCGCAGGCCGCCGGCATCAAGCGCCAGGTCGGCTACATGACGCAGAAGTTCGGCCTGTACGACGACCTGTCGATCCGCCAGAACCTCGACTTCGTCGCCCGCCTGTTCGAGCTGCCGCGGCGGCGCGAGGCGGTCGATGCGGCGCTGCACCGGCTCGGCCTGGTCGAGCGCCAGCAGCAGCTCGCCGGCACGCTGTCCGGCGGCTGGAAGCAGCGGCTCGCCCTCGCCGCCTGCCTGATCCACGAGCCGCGGCTGCTGCTGCTCGACGAGCCCACCGCCGGCGTCGACCCGAAGGCGCGGCGCGACTTCTGGGACCAGATCCACGCCCTCGCCGGGCAGGGCATCACGGTGCTGGTGTCGACGCATTACATGGACGAGGCCGAGCGCTGCCACGAGCTGGTCTACATCGCCTACGGCCGCGTGCTCGCGCGCGGCACCGCCGACGAAATCCTGCGCGACGCCGGCTTGACCGTCTGGGCGGTGCAGGGCGACGGCCACGCCGCACTGGCCGACGAACTAAAAGCCGCGCCGGGCGTGCTCAGCGTCGCCGCTTTCGGCGCTGCGCTGCATGTCGCCGGCCAGGACGCGGCGGCGCTCGAACGTGCGATCGAGCCGTGGCGCGCGCAGGGCGGGCTGCGCTGGGAACGCGCCGAGCCGAACCTCGAAGATGTGTTCATCAGCCTGATCGCGCGCGCGCAGGACAACTTCGGCGGGTCCGCGTGAGCACGCGTTTCTCGCTGCCGCGCACCACCGCGGTCTTCCTGAAGGAATTCCAGCAGATGCTGCGCGACCGGCTGACCTTCGCGATGGCGGTCGGCATCCCGGTGCTGCAGCTGGTGCTGTTCGGCTACGCGATCAACACCGACCCGAAGCACCTGCCGACCGCGCTCGTCGCCGCCGACGCGTCGCCGATCACGCGCACGCTCGCCGCCGCGCTGCAGAACACCGGCTACTTCGAGATCACCGCGCAGCCGGCGGGCGAGGCCGAGGCCGCCGCACTGATCGACGCCGGCCGGGTGCAGTTCGCGGTCGTGATCCCGGCCGACTTCACGCGCCGGCTGGTGCGCGGCGAACAGCCGCAGCTGCTGGTCGTGGTCGACGGCACCGATCCATCGGCGTCCGGGAACGCGATCGCGGCGCTGAACGTGATCGCGGCGCAGGCGCTGCAGCGCGACCTGGTCGGCCCGCTCGGCGCGCGGCAGCCTGCCGCGCCGCCGTTCGAGCTGGTGATCCACAAGCGCTACAACCCCGAGGGGCTGTCGCGCTACAACATCGTGCCCGGGTTGATCGGCACCGTGCTGACGATGACGATGGTCATGCTGACGGGCCTGGCGATGACCCGCGAGCGCGAGCGCGGCACGATGGAGAACCTGCTCGCCACGCCGGTGCGGCCGGCGGAGGTGATGGTCGGCAAGATCCTGCCCTACGTCGTCGTCGGCTACGTGCAGCTGGCGGTGGTGCTGGCGGCGGCCGCGCTGCTGTTCCAGGTGCCGATGGAGGGCAGCCCGGCGCTGCTGCTGGCGATGATCGGCCTGTTCATGCTCGCCAACCTCGCGGTCGGCTTCACCTTCTCGACGCTGGCGCGCAACCAGCTGCAGGCGGTGCAGATGACCTTCTTCTTCTTCCTGCCGTCGCTGCTGCTGTCGGGCTTCATGTTCCCGTTCCGCGGCATGCCGCCGTGGGCGCAGGCGATCGGCGAGGTGCTGCCGCTGACGCACTTCAACCGCATCGTGCGCGGCATCCTGCTCAAGGGCAACGGCCTCGCCGAGCTGCTGCCCGAGCTGTGGCCGATGCTCGGCTTCCTGCTCGTCGCCGGCGCGGTCGCGCTGAAGCGCTATCGGCAGACGCTGGATTGACCCCGGGATTGCATTCGACGCGCGCGGGCTCGTGGCAGGATCGGCGCATCACCGACACCCAGATCCAGGGCGGCGCTATCGGTCCCGGCGTTTGGAACCCGGTGCCCCCCTCGCCGATCGCGGTCGATCCAGGGCGGCCGGCAATGAACAGGCCGGGAATGAATCCTTGACAGTGCCTGCGCAAGTGGATATCTTGAAAATATCCAACATCTCGGAGCCCAGTCATGCCCGCCCGCTCGACCGCCGACCAGATCGCCTTTCGTTACCGCTCATCCGACAGCCTGACCGGGGTGACGCGAACGACCGCAAAGCACTTGGCCGAGCGCTTGGGCGTCGACGAGACGCAGGTCATTCACCTGGCTCTGCATGACTTGGCGGTGAAGGTGCTGCCGCAGTACGAAGCCGACGACGGGCCGCTCACGGCAGCGCAACTGCGCCAGATCAGGAAGCGGGTGCCACAGGGCACGAAGCGGTCGATGCGCTCCAGCCTGTTCGACATGCAAACACCGTGAGCCCGCGCTGGTGGAGTGAACCCACGGCAGGCGAGATCGTCTGGTGCCACTTCCCCGATCACATCAGCCAGCGGCCCAAGCCGCGCCCGGCGCTGGTGCTGGCGGTGTTCGACGACGATGCGCCGCACTTCGAGGTGCGGGTGGCCTACGGTACCAGCCAGCGCACCACCAGCCTGCATCGCGGCGAGTTCGCGATCCTGCGCGACCGCAACCGTGCCGCCTACGAAGCGGCGGGGCTCAGTTACGACACCAAGTTCGACCTGAAGCAGGCGGTGGACCTGCCCTACACGACCGAATGGTTCTCGGTGCCGCCCGCGGCGCCCCATGGCCAGACGCCGAAGTTGGGCACCTTGCATCCTTCGCTGGTGCGCGCTGTCCAGGCGGCGTTCAACGCCGCGAATGGCTGAGGCCGGTGTTGCAGCACGAGGCGCCTTCGAGCCGACTGCCATGGACGGTCCAGAGCGATCGAGCCTCCCAGGCCCGTGCCTACTGTCGTCGGCACAAGGCCGCACCCCGGCGGCTCAGCCTCTATTTCACGGTGCCGGCGCCAAGGTCAGGGTGCAGTTCACCACCGTGTCGCTGCCGTAGTTGGTGATGACGATCTGCGTTCCGACCTGCCTTGCGGAAACGACATGCGTGAGTTCTGCGCAGGCATAGCCGTACTCGTAGCCGACCAGGCCCCAGCCGGAATCGCCGAAAGACTGGAACGCAGCAACCCCGGCAGCCTGCAGCTCGACCTTGTACGGGTGGCCGGTGATGCTTCCGTTGACCACGTGCATGTCCGCTCTGTAGCTGCGATTCACGCACGAGATCGACGACTCGACCCGGCCGCCGGTGAGTGTTCCGTTGGCCACTGTACAGGTGCCTCCATAGCTGTCGAGGTACTTCCCGGCGACGAGGAGATTGCTCTTTACGGTGACTTTCTTGACAGCCGCGACCGTGGCCGCGGCGTTCGGCCTGCCGTCGGCATCGATGGCGAGGTCCACTGTGACGTCCCAGTAGAGCACCTTGCCTGTGGAATCGGTGGTGGGGACGCCGAAGCTTCGGATCTGGGTGCCCGAAGCCTGCACTTGCGCCTTCTCCATGTAGGCAATCTGCGGCGGCGCCGCCGTGACGGTGGTTGCCGCGACTGCGAACAGGCCGAGCACGCTCGCGAGTCGAACGGGGACGAACGGGGGGTGACGGTTCATGGCGAGACCTCCATGTGGATGGACCGTTTGCGTGCCGCGCAGATGGCCTCCGGCGGCACCGGCCGATTGGGCGCTGCTGTGCATCAACCCGCAAGCGGGAGCTGCGTCGACCCCCCCAAAAATTCGGAGTTACTGTCCTCTTCCTTGATGAGGGTCAAATCCGACTGCTGCCGCCAACTCGCTGATGGGATGCGGTGCTCACCGGCGGCACGGCGCTGGCGTCGAGCGCGACGAGCAGCGCCTCGCCGTCGAGAAGCGGCAACAACCGTTCACCGAGCGGCGCGAGTGCGCGCACCGGTGCGCCGGTCGGGGGGCCGGCCGCGGCGGCCGGCTCGGTCAGCGGCAGTACGTCGCTGACCGCGTCGACCGCCAGGCCGAGCGTGCGCCGGCCGATGCCGAGCATCACCACCACCGGCGTCGGCGGGCGCGACGTGGCCGCTGCCGGGCCGGTGCCGCCGAGCAGCGGCCGCGGGTCGACGATCGGCACGATCGCGCCGCGCAGGTTGATCACGCCGAGCACGCAGGCGGGCGCGTGCGTGAGCCGGGTCGGCCGCTCCCAGGCGCGGATCTCCTGCACGCAGCCGACGTCGATCCCGTAGGCCGCGTCGCCGATGGTCAGGCTGAGCACCTCGTGCACGGGGGAACGCGCGGCCGAGGCGGCGGCGGCGGCCGGGGACGGGTTGGCGATCGGCATCGGGTTCTCCTTCGGCGGCGGCCGGGTGGACGGTTCGTCAGGCGTCGGCGCGGCGCGCCAGGCGCACCAGCGAGCCGAGATCGAGGATCAGCGCGACCCGGCCGTCGCCGAGCACGGTGGCCGCGCTGACGTGCGGGACCGGGCCGCAATTGGCGAGCAGGTTCTTCACCACCACCTGCTGCTGGCCGAGCAGCTCGTCGACCTCGAGCGCGACCCGGCCGCCGTCGGCCTCGACCGCGACCAGCACCTTGCGCTCGGCCGCCTCGGGGACGGCCGGCACGTCGAACAGCGCCTGCAGCACCAGCACCGGCAGCACGGCGTCGCGCAGGCGCACGATGCGCCGGCCGGCGATGCGGCCGGCGGTCGCGTCCTCGGGCCGGAACGATTCGACCACGGCGGCCAGCGGCAGCGCGTAGCACTCGTCGGCGACGCGGACCAGCATCGCGTCCAGGATCGCCAGCGTCAGCGGCAGCCGCACCCGCACCGCCATGCCGCGGCCTTCGGCGGCGTCGATCTCGATCGAGCCGCCGAGCGCGGCGACGTTGCGCTGAACCACGTCCATGCCGACGCCGCGCCCGGAAACCTCGGTCACCGCCGCCGCGGTCGAGAAGCCGGGCGCGAAGATCAGGGCCCAGACCTGGGCGTCGCTCATGCCCTCGGGTGTGGCCAGGCCGCGCTCGCGCGCCTTCGCCAGCAGCTTCGTGCGCGACAGGCCGGCGCCGTCGTCGCGCACGGTCACGACCACCGACGTGCCCTCGTGCGCAGCGCCGAGCGTGAGGCGGCCGGCCTCGGGCTTGCCGCGGATGCGGCGCTCGGCCGGCGGCTCGATGCCGTGGTCCAGCGCATTGCGCACCAGGTGCGTCAGCGGATCGACGATGCATTCGACCATGCCCTTGTCGAGCTCGGTCGATTCGCCTTCGAGCACCAGCTCCACCCGCTTGCCGAGCTGCGCGGCCAGCTCGCGCACCAGCCGCGGAAAGCGCGCGAACACCGTGCCCACCGGCACCATCCGCACCGCCATCACCGTGTCCTGCAGGTCGCGCGCATGGCGCTGCAACGCGGCCAGCACCGGCTCGAGCCGCTGCCGGGCCGCCGGGTCGAGCGCCGCGCCGACCTGCTGCAGCATCGACTGCGTCACGATCAGCTCGCCGACCTGGTTCAGCAACAGGTCGATCTTGTCCACCGGCACGCGCAGCGTGGCGCCTTCGGCGGCGGCCGGCGGCGCCGGGTTCGGCCGCGGCGGAGTCAAGCTTCGATTTATCTTTGTTATATTCCAGCAGTATCAAATAAGAATTTGCCACAGCGGCTTCAGGGAATCTTCCTTCATTTTCTGCCCGCAAAGCAATTTCCCCGCAAAGTTTTTTTAGTTT
>JAFLDG010000026.1 GCA_017302495.1 Burkholderiales bacterium | reverse complement strand
CGCCGGTCTCGCCGTCCAGGCGCAGCGTGCGCAGGCCCGGCGTGTCAATCAGGCAGGCGCCGCCGGGTGTCAGGTGCAGGCAACGCGTGGTCGTCGTATGGCGGCCGCGGCCGTCGCCGGCGCGGGCCGCGCCGATGGCCTGCACGTCGGCGCCGACCAGCGTGTTGGTCAGCGTGCTCTTGCCCGCGCCGCTGGAGCCGATCGCGACCAGCGTGCGGCCCGGCCCGGCCCACGGCTGCAGCTGCCGCGCGAGCGCAGGGTCGCGCGCGTCGACCGCAATCGCCGCCGCGCCCGGCGGCAGCAGGCGCTGCACTGCCGCCAGCCGAGGCCCGATGTCGGCGCACAGGTCGGCCTTGGTCAGCACGACCACGGCGTCGATGCCGGCCAGCCGCACCAGCGCGAGGTAACGCTCCAGCCGGCGCAGGTTGAAGTCGAGGTCCAGCCCCATCACCAGCAGCGCGGTGTCCACGTTGCTGACAATGACCACGCGCTCGACCTTGTCGCGCCCGTCGTGCAGCCGGCGCGCGAGCTGGTTCAGCGGGGGCAGCCGGGTGTGCACCCACCATTCGCCGAAGTCGTTGCGATCGGCCAGCACCCAGTCGCCGACCGCGAGCGCGTCGCCGTCGGCGTCGAGCGCCGCGTGCAGGGCGGGCCGCACGCGCGCGCGCGTCTCGGCGCTGCCGCCGTGCAGTTGCACCGAGTCGCGCTGGACCTCGGTGATGCGATGCGGCCGGGCGTCGGTGCCGGCCGTGTTCAGTTCATGCCAGTGCGCGCGCAGGCGCGGATGGAGCCCGATGCGTTGCAGCCGGGCCAGGGGGTCGGTGTCGTTCATCGTGTTGCGAAGTTCCGTCCAGGATCGCGCACGCGCCGGCCTCGCGGCACGCGCGCAGCAATGGGACCAGGATGGGGCGGACCTTCGCGGCGCGGGAACGAGCGTCCCGCGCGGGTGCCGGCCAGTCGAGTGGGCCGGGAACCTCAGCCCGCGAAGGCCGCGGGCGGGACAAGCGGCGTCGTCTTGTGCATGGCGGCCTCCGGGGTCGGGTTGAGGAAGGCGCGCAATGTGCCGAAGCGGGCGCGCGGCGTCAATCCCTTCGCGGGGCGGGCGTGGCGCGTGGGCGACGGGGCCGGCACGCGCTGCGTCGGGCCCGGTGCGTCGGGCCAGGCGCGTCGGGCCAGGCGCGGACCGGGGCGATGGACCGGGCCGTCCGGCGGCCGTCCCTGCCGGGACAGCCGTGGAACGGGGGCCGGACGCGGCCCGGCCCCGAACCGCCCTGAAGGCGCCTAGAGGTGCTCGCAGCGGCCGATCTTCGCGCCGGCCTTGACCTTCTCGACGAAACCGAGCGGGAAGCCGGTCTGCACCGACTGCCCGTTCTGGCAGACGAAGACCTGCTTCATGTCGACGTACCAGGTGGCGGACACGCCCAGCGGGCCGCCGATCAGCTCGTTGCCGGCGCCGTTGATCGACAACGGATTTTCCAGCCCCAGGCGGTAGGCCTCGGCCACGCCCTGCTTGCGGAAGAAGTCGCTGAACTTGAGCCAGCCGATGCCCTCGACCCACATCACGCCGGTGACGTTGTTCAGCCAGAACGAGCCGGCGCGGCCGACGATCACGCTGCCGTCGTCGCTGATGTCGTTGAGCTGCATCGGCACCAGGCCCCATTGCGCCTGCAGCGTGGCTGGATCCTGCGTCGCACAGGGGTCGACCAGCTCGCCGGTGAACCAGTCGTAGTACGGCGGGATCGGCAGGTCGGCGCACCAGCGCATCGGCGCCGGGCGCGTCACGGCCTTCGGGCCGGCCTTGGCGTTCCAGAAGATCGGGCCGTTGGACAGCACGTCGACGTAGGGCGTGCCGTCGGGCCAGGTGCGCGGCACGTAGCGCACGCTGTCCATCGCCGCCCGCGTGCCGGTGCGGTTCACCGCGTAGGCGTTCACCGCGCCGTGCAGCTGGTGCAGGTCGATGCGCTTGCCGCCATTGACCCAGGCCATCGACTTGCCGCTGTTGGTGTCGCCGAGCACCACGCTGCCGTCGCCGGAGATCGCCTGCGCGCGCAGCCAGCCGTCGACCGCGTAGTCGTGGCCGGCGTCGTCGAGCTTGCGCATGCCCCCCTTCTCGGTCCAGATCATCGGCACGATCTCGGGCAGGAAGGTGTACTCGCACGCGCCGTCGCCGTTGGCGTCGACGTTGGCGTAGCCGACCGCGGTGCGGCCGTCGTCGTCGAGCGCGAAGCCGTAGGCCGCCGAGGCGCCGCCGATGCCCGAGCCGCCGCAGGTCTCGCCGTTCAGCGAGCCCAGGCTCGTCAGCTTGCCGTTGCGCCAGATCGCCGGCGCGGTGATGCCGTTGCGGTCGAGGTCGGCGCTGACCAGGATCGCGCCGGCATTGCGCGAGATCGCGCCGTTGGTGGCGATCACCTCCGGCGGCAGCACCTCGAGGCCGCGCGCGGCGTCCCAGGTGAACTGCGTGGCGTAGGCCACGCCCGACGCGCGCCCGCCGTTCTTCGACAGATCGACCAGCGAGGCGTCGACCAGCGGGTAGTACTGCACCCCCTGGCCGTAGCCGTTGAAGCTCAGGTCCGCCTTCGCGCCGACGCCGCCGACCGCGGTGATCTGGGTCGCGTCGCAGGCGCGGTCGGTGGCCGGGTTCGCGCTCTCCGCCGTGTTCCAGTACTCGGCCTCCGAGACCAGCGCCCGCGGCCGCGTCGGGTAGCCGCCGGCGACGATCTCCTCGGTGTAGAGGTGGTAGGCGTGGCCGGGTTTCAGGCCCTCGATCGTGAAGCGGCCGTCCGGGCCGATCTTGCCCTGGGTGCGGTCGCCGCTCATCGCCGACACCGCGTCGCCGAGCGGGTTCGCCACGCTGCGCGCGACGAGGTTGATGCCGCTGTACGGCGTGCGTCCGTCCTTCAGCCGCAGCACGCCGCTGATCGAGCCGGTGCCGGCACGGTAGGCGGCGGTCGGGTACAGGTTCGAGATCGCCGCGATGTCGTCCGGCCGGTCGACCGTGCTCATCTCCTGGCCGACCTCGGCGCCGACGTTGATGAAGGGGAACATGGTCTCGACCAGTGCCGCGGGCATCGGGTCGCCGCCCCAGGCGGCGGAGTCGTAGCGGTGCTTCGGTGGCACGCAGCCGGGCACGCCCGGGTACAGGTCGGCGCCGGGGTAGCTCATGTAGGCCATCTGGCCGTTGACCTGCGAGTGCGAGAGGTTGAAGGCGTGGCCGAACTCGTGCGTGACCACGCCCGCGTAGCGCAGGCCCTGCGGGTCGTCGGCGTAGATCGTGTAGCCGTTCAGGATCGCGAAGGCCTCGACGATGGTGTCGAGCTGGCCGTCGCCGTCGGCGTCGACCGCGATCTCCGGCGAGGCGATGCCCAGCACCGCGTCGCGCGGCACGCCGAAGATGCTCTCCAGCACGCTGCCGTCGGTGTCGTAGATCACGTGCAGGCCGCCGCCGTTGTTCTTGCCGATCACTTTCAGCGCGTTCGCCGCCGTCACGTTGCCGCCGATGCTCGGCACCTGGGCGAAGTTGCCCACCCGCTGCGCGCGCAGCGTCGAGCTCGGCACCTGGCTCCACTGCGCGAGCGCGAACTCGACGATCTGGTTCGCGCGCTGGTTCGTGACGAAGGGGGTCGTGCCGTCTTCGGCGTAGGCGAAGACGCCGAGATCGGTGTACACCGGGATCGGCTGGGCCGTGTTCCAGCGCAGCGGCTGCGGGTCGCCGCGCTTGTCGTTGGTCAGCAGGAAGCCGGCAGCCTGGGCGAGGCCCATCGTGCCCGCCGCGGCCAGCGCGAACAGCAGTTGGATCGAGCGCTTCACTTCATCATCCCCCGTTCCACCCACTGCCCGGCGACGGCGCGGTTGACCAGGCGCAGCAGCGCCGTCGCGTCGACGTCGCCGGCCGGCTGGCGCACCATCGCCGACTCCTCGGGCGTCAGCAGCCCGGGGCTGACCTGCAGGTTGGCGAACAGCCCGCGGTTGCCGAACTCGTTGGCGGTGCGGCCGCCGAGCGTGGTGAACTTGCCTTGCGCGAGGCCGACCGTGGTGCGCAGCCCGGTGCGCGACGCCGGCTTGTACAGGAAGGCGATCACCTGCTCGCCCTGGGCCCAGTGCGGGAAGCCGTCCGGCGCGGCGCCGAGGAAGCTGCTGCCGTCGGCCAGCTTGCGCGGCGCGAGCAGGCCGTACTGGCGGAACTTGAAGTCCGAGCGCGCGGCGAGCTTCTTCTTCGCCGTGCTGGCCACGCTGATCGTGACCTCGGTGTAGGGCAGGCCGCGGTCGTGGCCGTCGGTCACGCTCTTCACCGTGCCGGCGACGATCAGGTCGGAGCTGCCGATCAGCTTGCCCAGGTGCGCCGGTTGCAGCTGGACGGCGGCGGCGGGCGCCGCGCCGAGCGCCGCGAGCGCGAAGGCCGTGGCCAGCACCGCGCGGCGGCCGATGGTCGATGGTTGTTCGGGGCGGGGCGGGATGTCTTCGTGTCGGCACGGGCCAACACCATCCCGCCCCCCGGGCCGGATGGCCTTGCAGGGGGTGATCACGACAATGTCCTCGGGTTTGTGCGGAAGGGGTCGCGCGAGCGGGCCGGCCGCCGCGGACGGAGCGCACTTTGTGCGCAACTGCCGCTGATTGGTTCCGTTCTAGGGGGAACCCCTTGTGTCTTCGACGGTGCGATGGTAGGCGCGGCGCACCGCGAGGCGTGAGATGGAAAACCAGAAGCGGCGCCGCGGTGACGCGTGCGTCCGGCCGAGCGCGGGAGGGTGCCGGAGGTGTCCGCCGGCACCGGGGCGCTACACCTCGAGCCACTCCTCGCGGATCGCGGCGTTCGCGCGCAGGTCCGCCGGCGTGCCTTCGAACACGATCTGGCCGTGGCCCATGACCAGGCAGCGGTCGGCGACCTCGAGGGCGATCGTCAGCTTCTGCTCGACCAGCAGCACCGAGATGCCGCGCCGCTTCAGCTCGCGCAGGTAGTCGGCCACCAGCTCGACCAGCTTCGGCGCCAGGCCTTCGGTCGGCTCGTCGATCATGATCAGCTCGGGGTCGCCCATCAGCGTGCGGCACAGCGTCAGCATCTGCTGCTCGCCGCCCGACAGCACGCCGGCATCGGTGTGCTGGCGCTCCTTCAGCCGCGGGAACATCCGGTACATGTCGTCGAAGCCCCAGCGCGCCGCGGTGCGGCCGCGCTGCTGGCCGAGCAGCAGGTTCTGGTGCACGGTCAGCGTCGGGAAGATGTCGCGGTTCTCGGGCACGTAGCCGATGCCGGCGCGCGCGACCTCGAAGGCCGGATGCCCGATCAGCTCGCGCTCCTTCCAGCGCACCGAGCCGGTGGCCTCGACCAGGCCCATGATCGCCTTGACCGTGGTCGAGCGGCCCGAGCCGTTGCGGCCGAGCAGCGCGACGATCTCGCCCGCCCGCACCTCGAAGTGCACGCCGTGCAGCACGTGGCTCTTGCCGTAGAAACCGTGGAGGTCGTGCAGGCGGAGCATGGTCAGCACCGCCCGGCCGTTCCGAAGGTGCTGACAGCCCCCTCGGGGGGCAGCAAGCGAAGCGAGCGTGGGGGCTTCATGTCAGCACCGCCCGGCCGTTCCGAAGGTACTGACCGCCCCCTCGGGGGGCAGCGAGCGAAGCGAGCGTGGGGGCGTCATTTCAGTGTCCGGCCCGGGCCTGCGCCGCGTCGGCCTGCTGCTCGGCCAGCACCGAACCGAGGTAGGCCTCCTTCACGCGCGGGTCGGCGCGCACCGCCTCGGGCACGTCGAAGGCGATCACCTCGCCGTAGACCAGCACCGCGATCTTGTCGGCCAGGCCGAACACCACGCCCATGTCGTGCTCGACGGTGAGCAGCGTCTTGCCGACCGTCACCTCGCGGATCAGCTCGACGAACTGCGCGGTCTCGCTGTGGCTCATGCCGGCGGTCGGCTCGTCGAGCAGGACCACGTTCGAGCCGCCGGCGATCGTGATGCCGATCTCGAGCGCGCGCTGTTCGGCGTAGGTGAGGTTCATCGCCATCACGTGGCGCCGCCGCTCGAGCCGGATCATCGCCATCACCTGCTCCGCGCGTTCGTTGGCGTCGCGCGCATCGGCCAGGAAGCGCCAGAACGCATAGCGGTAGCCCAGGCCCCAGAGCACCGCGCAGCGCAGGTTCTCGAACACCGACAGCCGGTTGAACAGGTTGCTCACCTGGAAGCTGCGCGCCAGGCCCAGGCGGTTGATCTCGTACGGCCGGCGGCCGTCGATGCGCTGCCCGCCGAGCAGGATCTCGCCGGCCGACGGCGCGAAGCGGCCGCTGATCAGGTTGAACAGCGTGCTCTTGCCGGCGCCGTTCGGGCCGATCACCGCGACCCGCTCGCCGGCGGCCACCGCGAGATCGACGCCGCGGATGATCTCGGTCCTGCCGAAGTGCTTCGTGACCCGGCGCAGCTCGAGCGCGGGGACGCCGGCGACGCTCATCACGCGGCGGCCTCCCGGCGCCGGATCTCGTCCTCGATCGCCTCCTGCGTGCGGTCCCACAGGCGCACGAAGCGGCGGCGCGTGAGCTCGAACAGCGCCAGCCCCGCCAGCAGCACCGCGGCCGCGCCGGCCCAGGCCGCGGCGCCGCTCGCGTCGAGCGCGAGGCCGAGGTAGTTCATGTTCGGCCCGAGCGCCTGGTTCAGCTGCAGGTGGTAGACCATCTCGATCATCGCGCCGCCGCCGGCCAGGATCAGCAGCGCCGCCGCGCCGAGCACCGCGTACCCCGGCAGCAGCGGGCGCAGCTTGCCGAAGGAGGCGACGCGCAGGTTCATCATGATCAGGCTGGCGATGCCGCCCGGCGCGTACATCACCATGAAGGTGAACACCAGGCCGAGCCACAGCAGCCAGGCCGGCGTGATCTCCGACAGGAACACCAGCGCCAGCACCATCAGCACCGCGCCGATGATCGGGCCGAAGAAGAAGGTCGCGCCGCCGAGGAAGGTGAACAGCAGGTACGCGCCGGAACGCGCCGCGCCGACCACCTCGGCGGTGACGATCTCGAAGTTCAGCGCCGTCAGCCCGCCCGCGATGCCCATGAAGAAGCCCGACGCGATGAACGAGAAGTAGCGGACGAACTGCGTGTCGTAGCCGACGAACTCGACCCGCTCCGGGTTGTCGCGCACCGCATTCAGCATGCGGCCGAGCGGCGTGCGCGTGAACGCGTACATCGCCGCGGTGCAGACGAAGGTGTAGGCCGCGATCAGGTAGTAGAGCTGGATCTGCGGCCCGAAGCTGATGCCGAGGAAAGGCTGGCCGGCGACGCGGTTGCCGCTGATGCCGCCTTCGCCGCCGAAGAAGCCGGGGAACATCAGCGACATCGCGTACACCAGCTCGCCGACGCCGAGCGTGATCATCGCGAACGGCGTGCCGGCCTTCTTCGTCGTGACGTAGCCGAGCAGCACCGCGAACACCAGGCCGGCGAGGCCGCCGACCAGCGGGATCAGGCTCACCGGCAACACCAGGCTGCCGGCCGAAACCTGGTTCAGCGCGTGGATCGCGAAGAACGCGCCGAGCCCCGAGTAGACCGCGTGGCCGAAGCTGAGCATGCCGCCGTGGCCGAGCAGCATGTTGTAGGCCAGGCAGGCGACGATCGCGATGCCCATCTGCGACAGCATCGTGTGCGCGAGGCTGCTGCGGAACACCAGCGGCGCCGCGGCCAGCAGCAGCGCGTAGCCGCCCCAGACGACCCAGCGCCCGTTGACGGAAGCGGTACCTGCGGCGGCCACCGGGTCAACCCTCCCGCGTGCCGAACAGGCCCTTCGGCCGGAAGATCAGGATCAGCACGAGCAGCAGGTACGGCAGGATCGCCGCGATCTGGCTCAGCTTCACGCTCCACACCGCGTAGCCGAAACTCTCGGCCGTGACCGCCAGGCCGAGCGCCTGCAGGCCGTCGGCGATCGAGTGGTCGCTGCCGACCGCGAAGCTCTCGATCACGCCGAGCCCGACCGACGCGACGAAGGCGCCGGCCAGCGACCCCATGCCGCCGATCACGATCACCGCGAACACGACCGCGCCGACCGCCTGCGCCATCGACGGCTCGGTCACGCGCAGCGCCCCGCCGATGACGCCGGCGAGCGCGGCCAGCGCGGTGCCGGTGCCGAAGACCAGCATGAACACCCGCGGCACGTCGTGCCCGAGCGCCTCGACCATCTGCGGGTGCGTCAGCGACGCCTGGATCACCAGCCCGATGCGGGTGCGCGTCAGCACCAGCCACAGCGCCACCAGCATCAGCACAGCCACCGCCATGCCGAAGGCGCGGAATTGCGGGAAGGTGGTGCAGATCGCGTCGGCGGCGGTGCACAGCGGCGGTTTCCCGCCCCAGGCGAGCGAGACGCCGCCCGGCTGCGAGACGATCGTGAACAGCGAGCCGGCCAGCGACTCCGGCGGCGTGAAGTTCACCGCCTGGCGGCCCCAGACCAGCTGCACCAGCTCGAGCACGATGAAGCTCAGGCCGAAGGTGATCAGCAGCTCGGGCACGTGGCCGAACTTGTGCACCCGGCGCAGCGCGGTGCGCTCGAACAACGCCCCGAGCAGCCCGACCACCACCGGCGCGAACAGCAGCGCCCACCAGAAGCCGACCACGCCGCTGACCGTGTACGCGAAGTACGCGCCGAGCATGTAGAAGCTCGCGTGCGCGAAGTTCAGCACGCCCATCATGCTGAAGATCAGCGTCAGGCCGGAGGCCAGCATGAACAGCAGCAGGCCGACCGACAGGCCGTTCAGCGTCGAGATCAGCAGGTACGAGGCGTCCATGCGGAGGCGCGTTCCGCGGCTGCGGGCCGGGCATCGGCCCGCGGCCGCCGAGCGGAGGCTGCGGGTGCCGGCGGGTTCAGCCCGGCCGCTTCATCTGGCACGACGTCGGCGTGCTCGACACGTACGACGGGAAGGCCTTCACCTCCTGGAAGTTCCAGCCGGTGTTCTCGACGCTGTACGGCGACTTCGGCGTCGCCTTGCGCCATTCGCTGATGTACAGCGGCTGCTGCAGCTGGTGGTCGGCCTTGCGCATCTCCAGCTCGCCCTGCGCGCCCTGGAACTTCAGGCCCTCCATCGCCTGCGCGACCTTGACCGGGTCGGTGCTCTTGGCCTTGGCCATCGCTTCGGACAGCAGCGCCAGCCCGTTGTAGGTGGCGGTGGTGTACCAGTCGTCGTTGAACTTCTTCTTGAACTCGTTCGCGAGCTGGGTGACGATGCCCGGCATGTCGTTGTAGCTGTAGGCCACCACCCGCACCGGGCCGCCGACGCCGGCGGCGAGCGCGGTCGGCGTGCCGCTGACGCCGGCGTAGTAGGTGTAGAACGACGCGTTCAGCCCGGCCTCCTTCGCGGCCTTGATCAGCAGCGTCAGGTCCTGCCCCCAGTTGCCGGTGAGCACGCTGTCGGCGCCCGAGGCCTTGATCTTCGCCACGTACGGCGCGAAGTCCTTCACCTGGCCGATCGGGTGCAGGTCGTCGCCGACGATCTCGATGTCGGGGCGCTTGCGCTTGATCGCGTCCTTGAAGTACTTCGAGACCTGCTGGCCGTGGGCGTAGTTCTGGTTGATCAGGTAGACCTTCTTGACGCCCGCCTGGTCCTTCATGAAGGTGGTGAGCGCCTCCATCTTCATCGACGTGTCGGCATCGAGCCGGAAGTGCCAGAAGTTGCACTTCTCGTTCGTCAGCGCCGGGTCGACCGCGGCGTAGTTCAGGTAGACCACCTCCTTGCCGGGGTTGCGCTCGTTGTGCTTCTCGACCGCGTCGGAGATGGCCGCCGCGGCGCCGGAGCCGTTGCCCTGCACGATGTAGCGGATGCCCTGGTCGATCGCGGCCTTGAGCGTGTTCAGGCTCTCCTGCGGCGACCCCTTGTTGTCGAAGGCGACGACTTCGAACTTGACGCCGGCCGGGTTCTTCTTGTTGAAGTGCTCGGCGCTGAACTGCCAGCTCTTCAGCTGGTTCTGGCCGACGTTGGCGAAGGGCCCGGACAGCGGGTCCATGAACGCGAGCTTGACGGTCTGCCCGGCCTGCGCGAAGGCCAGCGGGGACGTGAGCGCGGCCGCGGCCGCGGCCGTCATGGCGAACGATCGGCGGGTGAATTTCATGAGTCCATCTCCTGCGGTGGGCAACCCTGATGCTGCGCCGTCCGCACGGTTGCGGGCGGCCCGAAACGATGAAGGTATCTGAATCGACGGCCTCCGGCGCTCGGGGAGTACCCGATGACCTGTCGCGCCGGCGACGCCGCGCCGACGATACCGCGTCCGGCCGGCCCCTGGCGCCATCGGGTCCGGCCGGCCGGCGGCCGCCGCCCTGCGGAGCGCGCGCCCCGGTTCAGGCGGCGATGCGCGCGCTGCCGTGGCTGAGCACGACGACGTCGCGTTCGACGACCTTGGTGCGGAACGCGTGCCGCCCGCCGCCCAGGTGCCACGTCTCCACGCGCAGCGTCTCGCCGGGATAGACCGGCGCCGAGAACCGGCAGCCGAGCGCCTGCAGCCGCGACGGGTCCCAGTCGCACAGCGTCTTCAGCAGCGCGACGCCGCTGACGCCGAAGCTGCACAGCCCGTGCAGGATCGGCCGCTCGAAACCCGCGGCCTGCGCCACGGCGGGATCGACGTGCACCGGGTTGTAGTCGCCGGACAGCCGGTAGATCAGCGCTGCCTCGGGCCGCGTCTTCAGTTCGCAGACGCGGTCGGGTGGCGTCTGCGGGGTCGCCGCGCGCGGCGGCGGCGGCGGGTCGGAGGGCTGCCCGCCGGCGCTGAAGCCGCCGTCGCCGCGCAGGAACGAAACGCTGCGCGCCAGCGCCAGCCGCCTGCCGCTGGCGGCATCGGCGATCTCGCGCTCGGAGACCATCAGCGCGCCCCTGCCGGCGCCCTTGTCGACCAGCGCGGTCACGCGCGTGCGGCCGATCACCGTGCCTTGTGCCGGCAGCGGCGCGAACAGCTCCAGGCTCTGCTCGCCGTGCAGCAGGCGGATCCAGTCGATGCCGGTGGCCGGGTCCTTCGCCCAGAAACCCGGATAACCCAGCACCACGGCCAGGGTCGGCAGCGCCTGCAGCCCGTCCTCGTAGACGAAGCGCAGCTGTGCGCGGTCGGTCGGGTCCTGGCCGACGCCGACGCCGAGCGCGTACAGGATCGTGTCGCGCGCGCCGTAATGCTGCTCGATCGGCAGGTGCGGCCAGTTCTTCAGCTTCGCGACGTCGATGGCCATGGTGCGGCTCCGCTACAGGCTGATGTCGTCAGGCACCGGCACTTCCATCGCCAGCAGCACCTGGGCATAACACTTGGCGAGGTTGTCGGTGCGCAGCGAGGCCATGCCGCCGCCGCCGAGCACGTCGTGCAGCACGAAGTTCATCGCGTTCGTGCCCGGCAGGTCGAAGCGCTCGACCCGGCTCGGTGCGTTGTGCCTGAAGTGCGCGGCCACACGCTCCGGCGTCAGCCACTGGTTCAGCAGCGGCAGGTACTCGGGCCGGCGCGCGAGGATGCCGATGTTGGCCTTGTCGCCCTTGTCGCCGGAGCGGCCGTGCGCCAGCCGCAGCAGCGGCACCACGCCGAAGCCCTCGATCGCCGGCGTCTTCGCGTAGCGCAACGCCGGCGGCAGCGTCGTTTCGTCGAAGCCGCCGTCGACCGGCACGCCGACCGGCGTCGATTCGCTCCCGAGCTGCAGCGAGACCGGCACCTCGCGCTTCGGGATCAGGAACGAGGACAACCGGATCACCGGCGTCGGCGCCGGCCGCCCGCCGACCAGCCCGGTGGTGCCCGGCGCCATCGAGGTGCCGGCCGCGGCGAACTCGCGTGCGAACAGCTCGGCCGTAGCCTTCGACGGCGTCTTGATCGCCATCTTCAGCACCACCTCGCGCGAGGTGGGCCGTGCGTGCGCGCCGTACATGTCCTCGGCGCCGATGACCTCGATGCGCTTCTCGCTGAAGGGCGGCAAGCCCTGCTCGCCGAGCATGCGCTCCATGCGCTTGAACAGCGCCTCGCCGGTGCGCCGCGCCTTGGCGGCGGCCTGCTCGCCGGCAATGGTCAGGAAGGCCATGTTGCGGAAGCCGTCCATGAAGGTGCAGCTGACCTTGTAGGTGTCGGTGGGCGGCCGGCCCCTGGCGCCGGTGACACGCACCCGGTCCTTGCCCACCTGCTCGTAGCGCACGTCGGTGAAGTCGCAGGCCACGTCGGGCACGTGGTAGGCGCGCGGGTCGCCGATCTCGTAGAGCATCTGCTCGGCCACGGTGGCGGGGGTCACCAGCCCGCCGCTGCCGGCGATCTTGGTGATGACGAAGCTGCCGTCGGCTTCGGCCTCGACGATCGGGAATCCGATGATGTCCCAGTCGGGCACGCTCTCCCAGTCGGTGAACAGCCCCCCGTTGCTCTGCGCGCCGCACTCCACCAGGTGGCCGGCCAGGGTGCCCTGCGCCAGCTTGTCGTGCTCGCCGGGCGACCAGCCGAACTCGTGCACCAGCACGCCCAGCGTCACGGCCGAATCGACGCAGCGGCCGGTGATCACCACCTCCGCGCCGGCATCCAGCGCACGCGCGATCGGCAGCGCGCCGAGATACGCGTTGATGCTGGCGGTGCGCTGCGGGAAGGCCGCGCCGCTGAACATCTCGGTGATGCCGCGCTCGCGGAATTCGGCCGCGCGCGCGCTCAGGTCGTCGCCGAGCACGACGCCGATCTTCAGCGGCACACCCAGTTCCTCGGCCACCTGGGCCAGCGCGTCGCGGCAGGCGGTCGGGTTCACGCCACCGGCGTTGGCCACCACCTTGATGCCCTTGGCTTTGAGTTCGGGCAGCAGCGACTTCATCGTGACATGCACGAAGTCGGTGGCATAGCCCGCGTTAGGATCCTTGGCCTTCTGCGCGGCCAGGATCGACATCGTCACCTCGGCCAGGTAGTCGAAGACCAGGTAGCCGATGTCGCCGCCCTCGACCAGCGCCGGCGCCGCCGAGGCCGTGTCGCCCCAGAAGCCGGAAGCGCTGCCGATGCGCACGGTGCGTCGATCCGTCATGTCGTGGCCTCCTTGTCGGGCCGCCGCGGGCGGGCCGGCGGCCGTCCGCCGAGCCGGTTCTCGATCCGGTCTTCCAGCCGGCTCAGGCGCCGCTCCAGCCCCTGCAGCGTCGCCGCGCCGCGTGCCGCCGCGGGCGCCGCGCGCCAGCCGTCGAGCATCATGCGCGTGATCTCGTGCGCCGTCACCGCCGCGTCGCGCGGCTTGCCGCGGCCCACGGTGTTGCGCACCCAGTGCTCGAGGCCGCCGAAGACGAAGTCGCGCGCCAGCTGCGGGTCGAGATCGGGCTTCAGTTCGCCGCGCGCGATGCCGTCGGCAATCGTGCGCGTCAGGAACTGCGCATAGCGCCGGTTGAGCTGGTGCAGCCGGGAGCCGAAGTAGGCCTCGTCGGCATGCGCCTCGCGCGCCAGCACGCGCAGCCACGACGCGTCGTCGCGCGTGATCTGCAGGTGCCGCGCCACCAGGTAGCGCAGCCGGTCCTCGGTGCTCTCGAGCAACGCGAACTTCGGCTCGATGTCGGCGATCAACCCGTCGTAGAAATCGGTCAGCACCGCGTCGAACAGGTCGCGCTTGTTCTCGAAGTAGCCGTAGATCGTGCCGACCACGCAACCGGCGCGCTCGGCGATCTGGTTCACCGACGCCTGCTCGTACGGCTGCGCGAGGAAGACCGCGCGCGCGGCGGCCAGGATCTCGGCGCGCCGCGCGGCCTTGCGGCGCCGGGGCAGGGGGGTCATCGGTGCGGAATTATTGAACCTTGTTCAGTATGAGGAAGGCGCCGGGCTGCCGTCAACCCGGCGGCGCGTGGGCTAGGTGTTTTCCACGAGCCTCGGGTTCCGGGCTTGACGGGTGGCGCCCGGGGCGGCGAAGATTTTGCAATCACGTTCAATAACCGGGCCGTGGCCGCACTCGTTTCGCGCATCGATCCTTCCAGCGAGACCTTCGCCGCCAACCGCCGCGGCATGCGCGCGCTCGTCGCCCGGCTGCGCGAGCTCGAAGGCCGCGCGGTCGCGGCCTCGGCGCGGGCGAAGCCGCTGTTCGACAAGCGCGGCCAGCTGCTGCCGCGCGAGCGGCTGGCGCGGCTGCTCGACGCCGGCGCGCCGTGGCTGGAGCTGTCGTCGCTGTCCGGCTGGCTGGTCGACGTCGAGGACCCGGACAAGAGCGTGCCCGGCGGCGGCGTCATCGCCGGCATCGGCACGATCAGCGGCACACGCTGCGTGATCACGGTCAACGACGCCGGCATCGACGCCGGCGCGATCCAGCGTTTGGGCGGCGACAAGATCCTGCGCGCGCAGGACATCGCCATGCAGAACAAGCTGCCCTTCGTGCAGCTGATCGAGTCGGCCGGCGCGAACCTGCTGCAGTACAAGGTCGAGGGCTTCGTCAACGGCGGCAAGCTGTTCTACAACCTGGCCCGGCTGTCGGCCGCGGGCATCCCGGTGATCGGCGTGGTGCACGGTTCGTCCACCGCCGGCGGCGCCTACATGCCGGGGCTGTCCGACTACGTGATCATGGTGCGCGGCCGGGCCAAGGCCTTCCTCGCCGGCCCGCCGCTGCTGAAGGCGGCCACGGGCGAGGTCGCCACCGACGAGGAGCTCGGCGGAGCGGAGATGCACACCTCGGTCTCGGGCCTGGGCGAGTACCTGGCCGAGGACGACGCCGACGCGCTGCGCCTCGCGCGCGAGCTGATGCAGCGGCTGCAATGGGGGCCGCAGGGGCCGCCGAGCTTCGTCGACCCCGATCCGGCGCTGGAACCGCTTTACCCGGCCGACGAGCTGGCGGGCGTGATGCCGCTGGACTTCCGCACGCCCGTCGACATGCGCGAGGTGATCGCGCGCTTCGTCGACCGGTCGGAGTTCACCGAGTTCGGCGCCGACTACGGCGCGGGCACGCCCTGCGGCCATGCCGCGCTGTACGGGCGGCCGATCGGCATCGTCACCAACAACGGCCCGATCGACCCGGCCGGCGCCACCAAGGCCACGCACTTCATCCACGGCTGCGTGCAGGCCGGCATCCCGTTGCTGTACCTGCAGAACACCACCGGCTACATCGTGGGAAGAAGCAGCGAGCAGGCCGGCATGATCAAGCACGGCTCGAAGATGATCCAGGCGGTGAGCAACGCGACAGTGCCGAGCATCACGCTGATGTGCGGCGCCAGCTTCGGCGCCGGCAACTACGGCATGTGCGGCCGCGCCTACGGCCCGCGTTTCGTCTTCAGCTGGCCCAACACCCGCACCGCGGTGATGGGCGGCGAGCAGGCGGCGCTGACGATGCGCATCGTCGCCGAGGGCGGTGCCAAGCGCAAAGGGGTGGCGGTGGACGAGGCGCAGCTGCAGGCGCTGGAGCAGAAGATCATCCACAACTTCGACCGCCAGGCCGACGCCTTCTACACCAGCGGCCGCAACCTCGACGACGGCGTGATCGACCCGCGCGACACGCGCCGCGTGCTCGGCCTGGCCTTCGACATCTGCCGCCAGGCCGAGACGCGGCAACTGAGGCCGATGCAGTTCGGCGTCGCCAGACCCTGATTCCCGAGGACACCCCCATGCAACCGACGATCTACACCGAAGACCACATCGCGCTGCAGGACTCGCTGAGGAAGTTCTGCGAAGCCGAGATCAATCCCTTCGTCGACGAGTGGGAGAAGGCGGAGATCTTCCCGGCCAAGGAGCTGTTCCGCAAGATGGGCAAGCTCGGTTTCCTCGGCGTGAACAAGCCGGTCGCGTACGGCGGCCAGGGGCTGGACTACTCGTACGCCGCCGCCTTCGCCGAGGGCTTGAGCGCGATCCGTTGCGGCGGCGTGCCGATGGCCATCGGCGTGCAGACCGACATGGCCACGCCGGCGCTGGCGCGTTTCGGCTCCGACGAGGTGCGCCAGGAATTCCTCGCGCCGTCGATCAGCGGCGAGTACGTGGCCTGCCTCGGCGTGTCGGAGGTCGGCGCCGGCTCGGACGTGGCGTCGATCAAGACCACCGCGCGCAAGGACGGCGGCGACTACGTGATCAACGGCGGCAAGATGTGGACCACCAACGGCACCCAGGCCGACTGGTGCTGCCTGCTCGCCAACACCAGCGAAGGCGGCTCGGCGCACCGGAACAAGACGCTGATCTGCGTGCCGATGAAGACCAAGGGGGTCGAGGTCGCGCGCAAGCTGAAGAAGGCCGGCATGAACTCGTCGGACACCGCGCAGCTGCACTTCGACAACGTGCGCGTGCCGCAGCGCTTTCGCATCGGCGAGGAGGGTTTGGGCTTCACCTACCAGATGCAGCAGTTCCAGGAGGAGCGGCTGTGGGCCGCGGCCGGCTGGCGCAAGAACCACGAGATCATCCAGGAGACGATCGACTACCTGCGCGAGCGCCAGGCCTTCGGCAAGCCGCTGCTGGAGAACCAGTACATCTACTTCAAGCTCGCCGAGCTCGCGACCGAGGTCGAGGCGGTCGGGGCGCTGTTCCACAAGGCGGTGGCGCTGTACGTGGCCGGCAACGACGTGACGCAGCTCGCGTCGATGTGCAAGCTCAAGTGCGCGCGCGTCGCGCGCGAGGTGGCCGACTGGTGCGTGCAGTTCTGGGGCGGCATGGGCTACATCGAGGAGACGCGGGTCAACCGCGCCTGGCGCGACAGCCGGCTGGGCTCGATCGGCGGCGGTGCCGACGAGGTGATGATGGGCATCATCGCGAAGACGATGGGCATCATGCCGCGCAACGGCTGAAGCCTGCCGTTCACCGTCGCCGGCACTCGTCGCGCATGTTCGACACCGTCCTGATCGCCAACCGCGGCGACAACGGCCGCGCCGCGGCCGTTGCGGCGAAGCCAGATTGCATCGCGCGCGCAGCGCGCACAGGCGCTTTCACCGCGAGCTCCCGTGTTTGATACCCTGCTCGTTGCCAACCGCGGCGACAACGGCCGCGCCGCGGCCGTTGCGGCGAAGCCAAATTGCCTGCGGCGCGCAGCGCAGGCAGGCGATCTCCCCGCGGGCACCCATGTTTGACACCCTCCTGATCGCCAACCGCGGGGAGATCGCCTGCCGGGTGATCGCGAGTGCGCGCGCGCTCGGCCTGCGCACCGTCGCGGTCTACTCGGACGCCGACCGCGATGCGCGCCACGTGCAGCTCGCCGACGACGCGCTGCGCCTGGGCGAAGCGCCGGCGCGCGACAGCTACCTGCACATCGAGCGCGTGCTCGACGCCTGCCGGCGCGCGGGCGCCGGCGCGGTGCACCCGGGCTACGGCTTCCTGTCGGAGAACGCCGCCTTCGCGCGCGCCTGCCGCGATGCCGGCATCGTCTTCGTCGGCCCGGCGCCCGAGGCGATCGACGCGCTCGGCCACAAGTCGGCCGCGAAGCTGCTGGCCCTGCGCATCGGCGTGCCCTGCCTGCCCGGTTACGCCGGCGCGGCGCAGGACATCGACACGCTGGTCGCCGAAGCGCGGCGCATCGGCGAACCGCTGATGATCAAGGCCGCCGCCGGCGGCGGCGGGCGCGGCATGCGCCGCTGCACCGACGTGGGCGACCTCGCCGCGCTGACGCACCTGCTCGAAGCCGCGCGCACCGAAGCGTCGGCCTCCTTCGGCAGCGGCGAGCTGCTGCTGGAGCGGCTGGTCGAGGACGCGCGTCACGTCGAGCTGCAGGTCTTCGGCGATGCGCACGGCGGCGCGGTGCACCTGGGCGAGCGCGACTGCTCGACCCAGCGCCGGCACCAGAAGATCCTCGAGGAGGCGCCGGCGCCGGGCGTGTCGGCGGAACTGCGGGAGCGCATGGGCGCGGCCGCGGTGAAGCTGGTGCGCGAGGTCGGCTACGTCGGCGCCGGCACGGTCGAGTTCCTGCTCGCGCCTGACGGCAGCTTTTCGTTCCTCGAGATGAACACGCGGCTGCAGGTCGAGCATCCGGTGACCGAGGCGATCACCGGGCTGGATCTGGTCGAGTGGCAGCTGCGCATCGCGCGCGGCGAGCCGCTGCCACTGGCGCAGCACGACATCCGCTGGCAGGGCCATGCGATCGAGGCCCGGCTGTGCGCCGAGGACGCCTTCGCCGGCTTCGCGCCGCAGGCCGGCCGCATCGTGCACTGGCAGGTGCCGGAAGGCGCCGGCGTGCGCGTCGACCACGGGCTGACGCTGCAGCCGACGATTCCGCCGCACTACGATTCGATGATCGCCAAGGTCATCGCCTGCGGCGCCGACCGCGAGCAGGCGCGCGCCCGGCTGCTGCGCGCACTGGCCGGCAGCACGGTGCTCGGGCTGCGCACGAACCGCGACTACCTGCTGCATGCGTTGCGCGCGCCGGCGTTCGTTGCGCCGGGGCTTGCGTCGCAAGCCGGCTCGGCTGCGCGTGCCGACGCCCGCTGCGAGCGGGCCGGGGACGACCCGGCGGTGGAAGCCTACTCCACGCACTGGCTCGAACGCGCGAGCGCGCACTGGCCGGCGCGCCGGGCCGACGGCGCCTGGGCGGCGATCGCCGCGGTGCTGCTGCTGCACCGGCAGGCCCGGCGCTTCGGGCCCTTCGCGCTGTGGAGCTCGGGCGGCGTGCGCGAGACGCCGCTGAAGCTGCGCATCGGCGAGGCCACCGTCGTCGTCCGGCTCGCCTACGGGGCCGGGCTGCCGGTGGTCGCCACGGTCGGCGGCGAGCGCCACGAACTCGAGGTGCTGGCCGACGACGGCCTGCGCGCGCGCCTCGCGATCGACGGCAGCGAGACCACCGCCCGGGCCACGCTGGCCGAAGGCGGCGGCTGGCTCGACGCCGAAGCCCTGTGCGCCGAGGTGGCCGACCTCGGCGCGACACCGCCCGAGGGCCGCGACCGCGCCGGCGGCGGCGTGATCACCAGCCGCATGCACGGCGCGCTCGTCGCGCTCGCGGTGCAGCCCGGTCAGAAGGTCGCCCGCGGCGAGTTCGTGCTCGCGATCGAGGCGATGAAGATGGAACACCGCATCGAAGCGCCGGTGGCCGGCACCGTGGTCGAGGTCGGCGCGAGCGTGGGCACGCAGGTGGCGCCCGGCCGGCTGCTGCTGCGCATCGAGCCCGAGACCGCCGCCGCCACCGAACCGGAGTGATCGCCATGTCCGAACCCGCCGTCCTCTACGCCGCCGAAGCCGGTGTCGCGACGCTGACGATGAACCGGCCGCAGGTGCTGAACGCGCTGAACGACGACCTGCTCGCCGGCCTGCGCGACGGCCTCGCCCGCGCCAAGGCCGACGACGGCGTGCGTGCCGTGCTGCTCACCGGCGCCGGCCGGGGCTTCTGTGCCGGGGCCGACCTGGCCGCCGGCGCCAAGCGCGAGGGGCCGTTCGACGTCGAGCAGTCGCTGCGCGAGCGCTACCACCCGATCGTGCTGGCGATGCGGCGCTGCCCGAAGCCGATCGTCGGCGCGGTCAACGGGTCGGCTGCCGGCGCCGGCATGAGCCTGGCGCTGGCCTGCGACATCGTGCTCGCCGGCGAATCGGCGAGCTTCCTGCAGGCCTTCACCCGCATCGGCCTGGTGCCCGACTGCGGCAGCACCTGGCTGCTGCCGCGCATCGTCGGCGACGTGCGCGCACGGGCGATCGTGATGCTGGCCGACAAGATCGGCGCGCAGGAGGCGCTGCAGATCGGCCTGGTCTGGAAGGTCTTCCCCGACGACCGGCTGCTGGGCGAGGCGCTGGACATCGCGCGCAGGCTGGCGCAGATGCCGACCCGCGCCTACGACCTGATCAAGCAGGCGCTGGCCGTATCCTCGGCCAACGGCCTGGCCGAGCAACTCGAGGTCGAGGGCCGGCTGCAGGCGCAGGCGATCGCGACCGAAGACCACCAGGAAGGCGTGGCTGCGTTCCTGGCCAAGCGGCCGGCGCAGTTCAAGGGGCGGTAGACATGGCGGACGAACTGAAGATCGACAAGCGCGGCCAGGCGCTGTGGCTGACCATCGACCGCCCGGCGCAGCGCAACGCGATGAACGGCGCGGTGCTGCAGGGCATTCGCATCGGGCTCGAGCAGGCCCATGCCGACCCCGACGTGCGCGCGGTCGTGCTCACCGGCGCCGGCGACAAGGCCTTCTGTGCCGGCGCCGACCTGGCGAAGGGCTCGGGCTCGTTCCAGTTCGACCCGTCGCAGCCGCACGCCGAGTTCGCCGACCTGCTGCGCTACGTCTGGACGACGACGCTGCCGATCGTCGCCCGCGTCAACGGCCACTGCCTGGCCGGCGGCATGGGCTTCCTCGCGATGTGCGATCTGGCGGTGGCGGCCGAACACGCGAGCTTCGGCCTGCCCGAGGTCAGGATCGGCCTCTTCCCGGCGCAGGTGCTGGCGGTGCTGCAGCACCTGTGCACGCCGCGGCACATCGCCGAGCTGTGCCTGACCGGCGAGCCGATCGACGCCCGGCGCGCGGCCGAGATCGGCCTCGTGAACCACGTCGCGCCGGCGGGCGAGCTGGACACGAAGACCGACTGGCTGGTGCAGCGCATCGTCACCAAGTCGCCGACCGCGCTGCGCCGCGGCAAGGCGATGATGCGTGCGGCCTTCGACATGACGTTCGAGCAGTCGATCAGCTTCCTCGAGACGCAGATCATGACGCTCGCGCTGACCGAGGACGCGAAGGAGGGCCGCGCCTCGTTCGTCGAGAAGCGCGCGCCGAACTGGAGCGGGCGCTAGCGCGCGGCGGCGCCGGCCCGGCGGTCGCCGACAATGGCGCCGTCCGGGCGGCCGCGCACGGAAGCGGGGAAACGGCTTGAACACCATCCATTGCGGCAGCGCCAGCGGCACGCTGCAGATCGACAACGACGGGATCGGAACGGCGCGCTTCGGCGGCCTGATGGTGCCGTCCAACTTCCTCGCCCTGGGTGTGCTGACGATGGGCGCCGCGGTGAGCCGCGACGTGCGCGGCCTGCTGTACCGCAACGACCAGGCGGCCATCTGCTGCGACCCGGTGTCGATGACCGCTGCCTACCCGATGCTGGCGCCGGCGCTGCGGGCGCTGCCGGTGGCCTTCGTCGTCAATGCCGGCCAGGCGCAGCTGTACGAACACGTCGTGCAGCGCGCCGCGGCGGCCGGGCTGATCCGGCGCGCGTTCTTCGGCGAAGCCGAGGCGCGCGACTGGCTGGCCGACACCTTGAAGGCGCTGGCCGCGAACCAGGCCTGGTGGGCGGCGCGGCGCTGAGCGCTCAGGCCAGCGCCCGCGGCGGGCGCTTCTCGAACCAGTGCGTGATGCGCTGCCCGTCCCAGTGCAGCGCGATGTGCGCCGCCTCGCGCGCGCGCTGCAGCGCCTTCGGCCGGAACACGCCGGCACACAGCCCGCCCGGGTGGCGCACGCTGTGGTACAGCACGCCCCAGCTGCCGGCGGCGCGCAACGCGCCGCCGACCGTGCGGGCGGCGCCGTAGTCGGCCGGGTCGTAGACGGCGGGGCGGCTGCGCCGCAGCGGGCGCAGGTCGTGCAGCGCGGCCTGCAGCGTGGCGTTGATCAGGCGCAGGTCGATGTCGAGCGGCGGCTCGCCGGTACGCGCGAGGAACACCGCGCGGTGATGGCTGACTTCGGCGATCGCGGTTTCCGGATCCTGCGTCGCGTAGTAGACGCCGAAGCTGCCGTCGGAGAAGCGCGAGCCTTCCGGGTTCAGGTGCGTGAAGGCGGCCATGATCGGCGTGCTGCCCGGGCCGCTGACCCGCTCGTCGGGCGGCACCAGCCGGATCTCGCCGATCTCGTCGCGGATGCGCGGGTTCGTCAGCGCCTCGATCGCGAACACGACGTCGAGATCGGCCGGGTCGGCGATGCGGTCGTACAGCCCGACCGTCGGGTAGCGCGAAGGGATCAGCCGGTGGCAGGGCTTCCAGGCGAGGTCGCGGATCGCGATCCCGGCCAGATCCGCCGTCATGCCTTGCCGCCGCGCTGCGCGTCGAGGTACTGGCGCACGACGTACAGGTCGGCGACCTGGCCGCCGAGCATGCGCTCCAGCGCCGAGCGGCCGCCGAAGAGCGGCGCGCTGTTCGGCCGACGCACCCATTCGTCGGCGCGCTGCGGCGCGGGCAGCAGCAGCTGCAACGCGGCATAGATGCCGAACAGGTAGCTCAGGCGCTCGAGCACGTGCCGGTCGAGCGGGCCGACCTTGCCCTGCTTCCACTGGTAGAGCGCGCTGCGGCCGACGCCGAGCAGCGTCATCTGCTCGGCCGGGCTGAGCTTCCAGGCTTCGGCCAGGCGCCAGAAGGTGCGCAGCGCGGCGGCTGCGGCCTCGGCCGAGGCCAGGTTGGCAAAGCGGGGCGAAGGCTCGCGCGCGACCAGGGCAGGCATGCAGCGAGTCTATTCCGTTGAAATACAAGACGTCAATGTGAGTCCGCGAATGGACGATTGAGCCGGGACCGACCCGGGCCGCGGCGGCCCCCGCGGAGGGGGCGCTGCCGTCGGCTGCGCCGGCGCGGGTTCCGACCCGGCGTG